>CAKUKL010000160.1 GCA_934662925.1 uncultured Oscillospiraceae bacterium
GTCCAACGGTATGCAGCTGATGGGCCTGAAAGCCTATCCCCAGTACATCGCACAGGGCCTGGTGCTCATCTGCGCACTGGCGCTGGACGTGGCGCAGCGCAACAGCGTGGTGCGCAAGGCCAAGCAGGTGGTGGAAAAGACCCAGTCGTAATTTTCATACGGAAAGCAAAGGAATGAATGCTATGTATCAATTTGTGGAAGAAAAAAGCTGCGACTTTCTGGTCGCGGGCAGCGGCAGCGGCATGGTGGCCGCCGCCCGGGCCGCCAAGGCCGGTTATAAGGTCATCGTGCTGGAAAAAACGAAAACGGTGGGCGGCGGTATGCTGTTTGCCAGCACCATGCGCACCTTCGGCAGCCAGTGGCAGAAGAAGCGGAATCTGCCCGACGTCACCGCCGCCTTTGCCCGGAAGATGCTGGACGAGTGCTACTGGTCGCTGGATCCGGAGCTGGTGACCAATATCCTGCGGGGCACCGGCGAATTCTTCGACTGGATCTGTAATCTGTGCGGCTTCCCCGAGGACATGTTCACCGTGGGACGCTACGTCTTTGACGACGAGGTCACCGGCCAGCTTGGCCCCCAGTACGGCGGACAGCACAACGGCTTCGGCCGCGTCGTGGTGGAGACGCTGAACAAAATGGCGCCGGAACTGGGCATGGAGGTGCTCACCGAGCACAAGGTGGTGGACGTGGAGTGCGAAAACGGGAAGGTGACGGCGCTGATCGCCGAAACGCCCCGGGGCTATGTCCGCGTGTCCTGCCGGGCCTGCCTGATCGCCATGGGCAGCTGGGTCAACAACCGGGAGTATACGGAAAAGCTCCTGCCCGGCTTCTTCGATGTGGACATGGGCAAGTCCGCCCATACCAATCCGGCCTATACCGGCGACGCCATCGCCATTGCGGAGAAGATCGGCGCCTTTGTGGATTACAAGAGCTTCTGCCTGCGGCTCATGGGTCCGATGTATATTGTGCGCAACCGCACCTATTCCGGCATGACGGTGAGCCCGTACAGTATCTCCGTCAACCTGCTGGGCAAACGCTATGCCAGCGAGCCGCTGATCGCCCACATGGATCAGTTTGACGGAGGCGCGGTCGTCGGCCAGCAGCCAAAGGGGAAGGTGTTCGCCGTGTTCAGCGAGAATATCCTGCGGGAAGCGCTGAAGCTGGGCGACAGCGGCCCCTTCATCCCCGATCCCATTCTCCGGGGCGAAAAGCTGCCCGGGACCATGGAGGAAGCCCACGGGGATATCCAGCAGGCGCTGGACGCCGGGCTGAAGAATTGCTTCCGGGCGGACACGCTGGAGGAGCTGGCGGAGCTCACCGGCATCGACCCGGAGGGCCTGCGCAGGACTGTGGAAGAGTACAACCAGCATTGCCGGGACGGCTTCGACTGGGGCTTCTACAAGGAGCCGGACGCGCTGGTGCCCTTTGAGGAGGGCCCCTACTACGCGGTCAGCGGTTTTATGGCCACCGACGGCGCTTTCGGCGGCATCAAGGTCAATCCCGACATGCAGGCCTACGCAAAGGACGGCGGTCTGGTGGAGGGCCTGTACGCCACCGGCGACTTCGCCTCCGGGCGGCACGTCAGCGTCAACGGCACGGTGAAGCGGCAGTTCATCAATGATATGAACTGGGCGCTGACCGGCAGCTATATCGTGGGCGACCGGGTGGTCAAATATCTCAAGAGCCTGAACTGACGCGGGATACAGGAGGACAATGCAATGATCCGGCATATTTCGGTATTTACGTTTTATGACCAGCCGTCCAACGGAAAAAGCAAGGCGGAGAACATGGAGACGGTCCGCGCCTATCTGGAGACGGTGCCCGGCCTGTACCCGGTCATCCGCCGTCAGACCGTGGGCGTTACGCTGGGCGGCACTCCGGCGCTGCCGGAGGACGCGCCCGTCATGTTCGGCGATCTGATTCAGGTGGCGGACTTTGACTCCGCTGAGGATGCGGCGGGATACCCCGCTTCCAAAGCCCACATGGATCTTGTAGAGTTTTCCACGCCGATGCTCAAAAAGGTGACGGCCATCGACTTTGAGATGAAAGAGGATTGAGCCAATGGTAATTGATTATACCGGCAAGGTGGCGGTTGTCACCGGCGGCGCCGGCGGGATCGGATATTCCTGCGTAAAGCTGCTGCTGGAGTCCGGCGCGGCGGTAGCGGTAGCGGATGTGGATCAGGCCGCGCTGGACCGCGCGGCGGCGACGCTGTCCCAGTACGGGACGGTGCGCACCTATGCGGTGGATCTGTCCGACACGGACAGTATCGCCCCGGCGGTGGAGCGCATCCGCGGCGAGCTGGGCGAGATCGACGTGTTGATCCAGTGTGCCGGACTGATGGGCGGCAAGCCCGGTCTGGAGGTCACGCAGGCGGACTGGGACCGGGCGCTGAACGTCAACGCCCGGGGACTGTTCTTCATGATGCAGCAGGTGGTGGCGCAGTCTATGGCCCGCCGCGGCGGCGCCATCGTGAATTTTGCCTCCATGGCGGGCATCCGTGGGATGCACCCGCCCATGTGCTCGGCGTTCTACTCCGCGTCCAAGGGTGCGGTGGTGGCGGCCACCATGCAGGCTGCGGTGGAGTGGGCCGGACTGGGCGTCCGGGTCAACTGCGTGGCGCCCGGCGGCGTGGAGACTCCCGCCATGCGGGAAATGGGCTTCCCGCCCGAGGTGGTGGAGCCGATCCCCATGAAGCGGCTGAACCAGCCGGAGGACGTGGCCAACTGCGTGGTCTTTCTGGCCAGCGACAAGGCGGCTACCATCACCGGCCAGACCATCGTCATCGACGGCGGCGCGTCGGTGGTCGGATACTGAGCGAGGCGGAGCCGCACCGGTCATTACGTCCGACCGAAAACAGAACAGCAAAACGGCGGAGCGTCACGGATGACGCTTCGCCGTTTTTTGCGTTTTGTGACGCTCCGAAGGGAACTTTTCCGGCAGCCCGTTCGTCTTAATGATGGCTGGAAGGTCTTGACTGTTTACTTTGGCGGTAAATTATGTTAACATCTCTTCGTCAGAAACCACGCATTTCCCGAGAACCCGGAGGTAGACCTATGAAACGAACGATAAAACGAGGGCTGGCCCTGTGCCTTGTGCTGGCGCTGGCAGTGGGGCAGACGCTGGCGTCCGAGGCGCTGGGCAGCGACCTGCTGAGCCGCGAGGTCCAGCTGGCTGCGGGCACCACGGTGACGGACGGCAGCCTTTGGAGCGCCACCTACTCCGACCTGCGGACGGAGCACTACATCATCTACGCCCCCAACAGCGGCGTAGCCCCGCTGATCTGGTACGGCGACACCGTGTCCTCCACGGCGAAGCTCACCGACGCGGCCCGGAGCCTCGCCCAGCAGGGCTACCGGGTGGTGGCGGGCATCAACGGCGGCTTTTTCAACACCGACGGCACCGCCGTGGGCCTGCTGATCACCGACGGCGTCATCCGGTCGCTGGATCAGTATAACTATAAAATGGCGGGTATCTGCGCCGACGGCTCCGTGTTCATCGACGGCAGCACCATCAGCAAGACCGTGAGCTGGATGGACTACACCACTCTCGCCGAGGTGAGCCTGAACGTCACCGCCATCAACGAGAGCCGGAAAAACGGCGGCCTGTACCTCTACAGCGAGGATTTCGGCACATCCACGAAAAATTCGCTGTCCGGGGTGGACGTGGTACTGGAGCCCGCCGTTCCAGGCCAGCAGCTCACCATGGACAGCGCCATGACTCTGCGGGTGGTGCGGGTCACCGACTCCACCGCGGAGGGCGTGACGCCGGATAACGCCATCCCGGCGGGCTGCTTCGTGCTGTCCGCCAACCAGAACTGCGATGAGTCCATTCTTGCTCCGCTGCGAGCGCTGACGCCGGGAATGAGCGTCACGCTGGACATCTCCGGCGGCGACCCGCGCTGGGCCAATGCCCAGTACGGCATCACCGGCCTGTATACGCTGGTGGAGAACGGACAGGCCATTTCCGGCCTGCCGTCCGGCGCGGCCCCCCGGACGGCGCTGGGCGTCAAGGCCGACGGCAGCATGGTGTTCTACACCATCGACGGGCGGCAGAGCGGCTATTCCGTGGGCGCGTCCTATTCCCAGACCGCCAAGCGGTTGGTGGAGCTGGGCTGCGTGCAGGCCATCGCACTGGACGGCGGCGGTTCCACCACGCTGGGCGCGACGCTGCCCGGCAGCGACGAGCTGACCGTTCTCAACCAGCCCTCCGGCGGAAGTCAGCGGGCGGTGAGCAGCTGCATTTTCCTCGTGACACCCGCCGCGTCCGGCGGCTTCCTCAGCAGCTTTTATGTGGACAGCGCTTATGACGTGGTGCTCACCGGGGCACAGACCACCGTCACCGCCGCCCCCGCCGGACAGAACGGCGTGAGCGTTGCGTACAACGGTACGGTGAGCTGGACGGCGGACGGCGGCCTTATGGGCTACGACGACGGGGGGAATGCGGTGTTCCTCGCGGGCAGCCAGCCGGG
>CAKUKL010000161.1 GCA_934662925.1 uncultured Oscillospiraceae bacterium
GTGTGGAGTACCACACCAATGGAGGGTGCAAGGTTTTTGTGCAAATATGTGCAAAAACCTTGCACTTGAACAAAGCCAGTTGACCTTGAAAGCCTTGGCTTTCAAGACTTCCGGCTTTGTTCAGCACGCATTATAATAAGAGCAGAAAACGACGCCGGGAACGGCGCAGATCATGAAGAAAAGGGTGCTGCATTATGAATACTCCGAATACGAGCCTGTACGAAAACTATCAGGCCCAGTACGCCGCCAAGCTGGTGGGCGTGGACGAGGCCCTGTCCCACATCCGGGACGGGGACGTCATCGGCGCTGGGGCCGCCGCCGGTGAGCCTGCCCGGCTGCTGGAGCGGCTCAATTCCCTCAACGGCCGGGTACACGGCCTGAAATATTACAGCGGGCTGGGCATGCGGGACTATCCCTTCCTGTCCGACCCCGCCTGCAGGGAGTCCTTTGACGTTGACTGCGTGTTCATGATGGGCCCCGGGCGGGCGTCCCACCGGAAGGGCCTGTCCAGCGTGTACCCCGCCCAGCTGCATAACGGCGCCGCCCGCTGGATGGAGCACAACCCGGTGAACGTGTTCATGGCGGCCGTCACCCCCATGGACCGGCACGGCTATTTCCGTATGTCCATGTGCCTCATCCACGAGCGGGAGATGCTGGAGCAGGCGGATCTGGTCATCGTGGAGGTGACGCCGGATATGCCCGTCATCTACGGCGACACGGAGGTCCACATCAGTCAGGTGGACTACATCGTGGAGGGGGACGGCAAAATGCCCGAGATCCCCGCCAGCGAGCCCACCGCCGTGGAGCAGGCCATCGGCGCGCACATCGCGGAGCTGGTCCACGACGGGGACACCATCCAGCTGGGCATCGGCGGCATCCCCGACGCCGTGGGCCGGGGCCTGATGGGCAAGCACGACCTCGGCGTCCACACCGAGATGATCACCAACAGCATTCTGGATCTGGTGGCCGCGGGCGTGGTCACGGGCCGGAAGAAGACCCTCCACCGGGGCAAGATCGTGGGCGCGTTCACGCTGGGGAACCGGAATCTTTACGATTTCCTCGACCAGAACCCTGGAATCCTCCTCATGCCGGGCAGCTATGTGAACAACCCCGCCGTCATCGCTCAGAACGACAACATGGTGTCCATCAACACCACGCTGAACGTGGACCTCTCCGGCCAGTGCGCTTCCGAGTCCATCGGCTCTCTCCAGTACAGCGGCTCCGGCGGACAATGCGACACCGCCGTGGGCGCCCTTCACGCCAGGGGGGGCCGGAACATCATCGCCGTCAAGTCCGTGGCCCACACCAAATCCGGCGACGTGTCCGCCATCAACGCCCAGCTGCCGCTGGGCTCCGTGGTCACTCTCAGCCGCAACGACGTCGATTACATCGTCACCGAGTACGGCGTGGCCCCCATGCGGGGACGCTCCGTCCGGGAGCGGGTGAACAACCTCGTCGCTATCGCCCACCCGGATTACCGGGAGCAGCTCCGTCAGGATGCCCAGCGGCTCATGCTCTGGTAAGCAGTAAAAAAATGCAGAAAAACGCCCCCGGACAGCTGTCCGGGGGCGTTTTCATATGCGGAAGGGTTTACAGCGCGGCGAAGATCTTTGCGCCCCGGGTGCACACCCAGCGGTACAGCAGGGCGGCGCACACCGCCGTCACCGCGCTGAACAGAGCCAGATAGGCCGCCGCCGGGAGGAACCGGCGGAGCAGGAAGTACCCGCCCGCCAGCAGGATGGAGTAGGCCCAGCTGCCGAACAGGGCCAGCGCCGTGGGAAGGCTCTGCTTGATGGGGGCGATCTCGCTGGTCCAGGTGAGGCTGGGCCGCTTCAGGTTGAGGAACAGCCCCCAGAAGGCGGATAGAAACGCGTACAGCAGGGGGAGCAGCACGATGAGCGCCCCCGTGGGGCCGGGCCGCAGGGCAGCGACGATGCACAGGGCGCACAGCAGCGCCGGGACGCAGGTGACGAGCAGCTGCACCTCCGCCTTGGCCAGCAGGGCCTGACGGGGCGTCACGGGCAGAGACTGGATGAGCCAGAGGTTTTTGCCCTCCAGCGAGACGGAGGGGGCGGTGGTCTCGTTCATGGAGGCCAGCGCACAGACGGCGGTGGCCGCCAGCACGCAGGTGACGTCGGCGCTGCCGCACACGTCGGGCAGCACCTCGCCCAGCCGCCCGCCCCGGATGAGAAAATACACCCCGCCGGCGAGAAGGAACAGCGTGCCCAGCCCGCAGTTGAGCATGTAGTTGGGGCTGCCGGTAAAGCGGGCCAGCTCCCGGCCCAGCAGGGCGGAGGAGACGCTCCGGGTCTTTGCGGCCTTTTCCGTGTACCGGGCCTTCGCCGTCTTGCCGCTGGCGGTGGCGATGCGCAGGAAGCTCCGGGCCAGCAGCCACCACGTCAGAGCGAACAGCACGAGGATGACGGCGGCGGAGATGAGCATGGCGGGGACGCTGCCTTCGCCCATCCGGCCGAAGAGGTACAGGGGATAGGCCGCGCCCCGGATGGCCGCGCCGTAGTCGGCGGCGTTGGCGATGATGGTGCTGATGAAGGAGCTGGCCTTGAAATAGAGGAAGTAGTACCCGCCGATGAACAGCAGGGAGACCAGCACGGTGGTGAAGCTCTTGTATTTGAGCTTCAGGCTGATTTTTGCCACCACCCAGCCCAGCAGGCAGGACAGGATGAGGACGAACACCGAGATGAGGGCCACAGAGAGCAGGCCGCCGATCACCGTCCCGGCGGAGAAGGCGCCCACGACCCAGTACACGATCACCGCCGGGACGCTGACCGTGGCGGAGTACATCAGGCCCATGAGGTACACGGTGAACAGCCGGGCGGCGATGATGGTGTGCACCGGGATGGGCAGGGACAGCAGCAGGTCGTTATCCTTGGCCAGATACAGGCCGGAGTAGGTGGTGAACACGCTGCCGAAGGCCCCCAGCACCACGGCCAGCAGGCCCATGAGGGTGAAGTACATCCAGCCCACACCGGCGGACAGGAAGGGGCCGCACAGCAGGACGGACAGGCCGGTGAACATCCCGCCCAGCACCACGACCATGAGCAGGACGTACATGACGATGAAGCCGACGGTGGCCCCCTTGGAGCGGGCCTTGTTCTTCTTCGCGTCGTAGAAGTAGCTCCGGAAGATCTCGGTCATCTGCTTGCGGATGAGGGCTTTCAGCATGTCTCTCCCTCCAGTTCCAGAAACACGGACTCAAGGGACTCGTCGCCCCGGACCTCCTCCATGGTGCCCGAGCGGATCAGGCGGCCGCCCTTGATGATGGCCACCTTGTCGCACAGCTTTTCCGCCACCTCCAGCACATGGGTGGAGAAGAAGATGGCGCCGCCGTTGTCGCACAGCTCCCGCATCATGCCCTTGAGAATGTGGGCGGCCTTGGGGTCCAGGCCCACGAAGGGCTCGTCCATGATGATGAGCTTCGGCTCGTGGAGCCACGCCGAGATGATAGCCAGCTTCTGCTTCATGCCGTGGGAATAGGCGGCGATGGGCTGGGCAAGGTCGCCGGTGAGCTCGAAGGCGTCGGCGTATTTGCGGATGCGGGCCTGCCGGTCCCCGGCGGACACGCCGAAGACATCGGCGATGAAGTTCAGGTACTTGATGCCCGTCATGAATTCGTACAGGTCCGGGTTGTCCGGGATGTAGGCCAGCTGCTTTTTGCAGCCCAGCGGGTCGGTCTTGATGGACTTCCCGCCGATGGTGATCTCGCCGGAGTCGAATTGCAGGATGCCTACGACGGATTTCAGTGTGGTGGTCTTGCCCGCGCCGTTGTGGCCGATGAAGCCGTAGACCTCGCCGGGGGCGATGTGGAGCGTCAGGTCGTCCACGGCCTTTTTCTCTCCGTAGGCCTTGGTCAGATGGTCGATGTGCAGCATACTATCCTCTCCCTTGATCCGTTCCGGGCGGAAAAGCGCCCGGGAACGCAGTGGTTTTGTTCGCTGTCTACACTATACGCACAATGGCGGGATCTGGCAATAAAAAGAAGATTAAAATTCGGTAAAGATGAATTCACACTTGACTTGAAGTATACTTGAAGTGGTATTCTGTACACAGATGACACAAAAATGCGGAACGGGAGGAAATATGATTATGGGAGATCCCTTTGAAAGCGCGAAGAAAAATTTCGGCTTCGGCTTTATGCGCCTGCCCCAGAAGGACGGCGAGATAGATCTGGACGAGACGCAGAAGATGGTAGACCTGTTCATGGCCCGGGGGTTCAATTACTTTGACACCGCCCACGTCTACCACTCCGGCAAGAGCGAGACGGCGCTGCGGACGTGCCTGACCAGCCGCTACCCCCGGGAGAGCTACGTGCTGGTGGACAAGCTGTCCGGTTCCTGCTTCCAGACGGAGGAGGACATCCGCCCGCTGTTTGAGACGCAGCTGGAGGCCTGCGGCGTGGACTACTTCGACATCTACCTCATGCATTCTCAGGGGGCCAAGGTGTTTGAA
>CAKUKL010000162.1 GCA_934662925.1 uncultured Oscillospiraceae bacterium
TCCTCCTGCATCTTCTTGAGCTGGTTAAGACGGTCCACGCGGGTGCGCATGGTCTTGAAGTTGGTCATCATGCCGCCCAGCCAGCGGGCGTTGACATAGTACATGCCGCAGCGGGTAGCCTCTTCCTTAATGGCCTCCTGAGCCTGCTTCTTGGTGCCGACGAACAGCACAGACTGGCCGTTCTCAGCCACGGAACGGACGAAGGAGTAAGCCTCCTCCAGCTTCTTCACGGTCTTCTGCAGGTCGATGATATAGATACCGTTGCGCTCGGTGTAAATGTAGGTGGCCATCTTGGGGTTCCACCGACGGGTCTGGTGACCGAAGTGAACGCCGGCCTCCAGAAGCTGCTTCATAGAAACGACTGCCATGATTGAATTCCTCCTGATTTTTGTTTTTACCTCCGGGAGCCTCATCTCTCACGCCAACTTTTCAGGTGAAAAGCACACGACGAAAAATCCGCCCCCGTGCGGAATGCCCTGATACTATATCACAGGGTCTGCCCGTTTGCAAGTGTTTTTCCCGTGTTTTCGTAAATTTTTCCGCTTTTTTCAAGCCGCCGCCCCTGATATTTTCGCGAAAGCCGTAAAGTATATTGAGGAGGGCGGGCGGAGCATCTCCGCCCGCCCTCTTTTCAGGCCATTTTACATTTTCATGGCGCTGGAAAAGCTCTCCACCGCTTCTCCCACCGCCTTGATGGCCTTGCCCGCAGCGGCCTGCATCTTCTTTTTCTTGCTGGGCCGCATCATGGCCGCCCCGACGGTGACGGCCGCCGCCATGCTCAGCCCCACCATGGGCAGCACGGTCTTGCTCATTTTGCCTGCCATACGCACACGCTCCTTCCCTCTGATCCGGCATTCCTGCCGTTTTCAGTGTGCCCGGGCACGCGCGGATGTTGCACGCCAAATTTCACCGAAGCTCCAGCGACACAGGGCAGTGGTCGCTGCCCATGATCTCCGGATGGATGGCCGCGTTCTCCACCCGCTCCATAAGCCGCTCGGAAACGATAAAGTAGTCGATGCGCCATCCGGCGTTCTTCTCCCGTGCGTGGAAGCGGTAGCTCCACCATGAGTACGCGCCGGTCAGCTCCGGGTGCAGGCGGCGGAAGGTGTCCGCAAAGCCGGAGGACAGCAGCGCGGTCATTTTCTCCCGCTCCTGATCGGAAAAACCGGCGTTGCCGCGGTTGGTTTTCGGATTTTTCAGGTCGATCTCCTCGTGAGCCACGTTCAGATCGCCGCAGTATACCACCGGCTTCGCCTTATCAAGGCTCATCAGATAGGCCCGCAGATCGTCCTCCCATTCCATGCGGTAGTCGATCCGGGCAAGGCCGTCCTGCGCGTTGGGCGTGTAGCAGTTTACCAGATAAAACTCCGGATATTCCAGCGTGATGAGCCGCCCCTCGTGATCGTGCCTGTCCAGATCCATGCCGTAGGCTACCGAGAGCGGTTCCTGCCGGGTAAAAACAGCTGTCCCCGAATAGCCCTTCCTGTCTGCGGAGTTCCAGTATTCGTGATAGCCGGGCAGATCGACGGCGGCCTGCCCTTTTTCCATTTTCGTCTCCTGAAGGCAGATCACATCCGGCGACAGCGCCGCCATGGATTCGCCGAAGCCCTTTTTCAGACAGGCCCGCAGGCCGTTTACATTCCAGGACAGCAGCTTCATAGATCATTCTCCTTGTCAATCATTTTTACTTCACAGTTATTGAGACATCTGATCAATTCGATAACGCTCAGGATCAGCGCCGCCAGCATCATGGCCGCTTCCACCGCCATGACGAACCGTACGCCCCAAATCGAGATAACTACGTTGTATTGCAGCCGCAGATAGACCAGATAGCTTCCCAGCGACGCCCCGGCCGTCAGCACGCACACCGGAACGCGCCGCCGGTCCGCGCAGGCCCAGCAGGCGGTGAGCACATCGGCCAGGAAGAAATACCGCTCGTGCATGTGCGGCAGGAAAAAAGGCACGCCGATGGCCAGCACCACCGCCATGGCGTACAGCGTCCGGCGGTCCAACTTTTTCCCGAACGCCAGTCCCGCGGCCAGCAGCGCCGCCGCCAACGCCAACGCCGCGGCAATGCCCAGCTGGGAGAACAGCGTCTCGTTGACCTCCACATCATAGGGGATAAACTGGAACACCGACGGCGCGTTCAGCGTCAGCCGGGTGTACTCCTTCGCCTGATCAAAATACACCCCGATCATGTCCCAGAGCGGTTTTTTCAGCAGCAGCGCGGGCAGGAGCGTGATGGCATACGCCGCCGGGAACATCCAGAGCTGCCGGAATTTCACCCGTTTGGCCAGCCACATGACGCCCCACAGCGGCAGGATGAACACCGTCTGGAGCTTGAAGGAAAACGCAGCGCCCATCAATGCCGCCGACCAACCGCCCTTTCCGTCCAGCAGAAGCGCCAGCGCGTGGACGGCAATGGCCGCGTAGACCGCGTCGCACTGGCCCCAATAGCTGCCGTTGAGCACCACCGTGGGCAGAAATAGCATCACCAGAAAGGCCGCCAGCGGCGACCAGTCCTCCTGACGCTTTCCCCGGAGCTCCCGGGTCAGCCGCAGGCCGCCCCACGCCAGCAGCACGTCAAACAGCACGGAAAACCACTTGACGAGGTACAGATCAGGAATTTTCAGGTAGGAGATCCCCGCCAGCATATACAGGTACGGCACATTGTAGTCGCCGATATCCTGCGCGATGGCCCGGAAGCCGCCGTTCTGCCGGAAAATCTCCATCCAGACGGATATGAAGTTCTCATAGTCGCCGCTGACGTAATCAAGGCACATCGCCCGGATGAGCAGGGCCGCTGCCGCGGGAAGCGCCGCCAGACAGACCGCCCGGACGTCCCGGAACTCCCGCCATATCAGGCCCAGCGCCAGCGCCAGAAGGGCCAGCATCAGTGCCGCCACCGCCGCCCGGTCGCCCGCCGTTCCCAACCGGAGCCGGAGCACTTCCGCCGTCGTCAGCGCCGCGCAGATCAAGCCCCCCGCCGCCGTTATCCAGTAAACAGGTCTCAGCTTTTTCATATCGTCAGAGTATGATCCTTTCCGCGTTTTTCCGGAGCAGTGTGCGGAAAATAGTGCAGAAATGGGTTTTCCGCCGCCATCCGCCCGATACCTGTTCATACCGGCCCGCTCTTTAATATATCCGAACTTCCGCAGCATACATCGTCAATGGAAAATTGTAAATCCCCGCCTGACTGATGTCAAGCGGGGATTTGTCGGATGAAATTATCTGAAATTGACCTCAATATCGCCCATGGACGAGCTGCATTCCAGCTCGTAAAGCGCACCGGGGGCCTTCACAGTCACCTGATCCGTCTGCTTCTCTCCGTTCACCGTGACCTCTCCGAAGCTACATTCCAGATCATAGCCGCACTCCGCGGCGGCACAGGCGGCGTTCACCGTCACCGCACCCATGTCCGTCTCAAGGTCTGTTTTCCGCGCCAGCTTCCCGGACAGGGACACGTCTCCCATGCTGCTGGACAGGTCGAGCTCATCCACGTCGCCCATGTCCCGGGCCGAAACATCGCCCATGTCGCTCTCCGCATCAATGACCCCGCCGGACAGGCCGGACAGTCCAACATCGCCCATGGAGGTCTCGATCTTTGCCGTCCGGAGCCGCGCGTCCGCCGGGACCGTCACGGTCACAATCCCGGAGACGCTTTCACCCAGCGCGGCTACGAACTGCTCCGGTTCGCTCCACACCCGGAGCGTTCCGTCTTTCAGCTCATATTTCAACTCATACGCCCGGCCTTTCGCGTCCGTTCCGCTGCTGTCCAGCGCCACACTGTAGCCGTCGCCAACCGCCACCGTAACGTTGCCGAGAGAAATGTCCACGTCCAGTTCCGTAAAGGCTTCCACGGCGGCCTGTACGCCGCCCTCCGAGGCATCTGCCGACGGAGACGGAGTATCAGCCGGAAGCTCTTCTGTAGCAGCAGGCTGGGCGGACACTTCCCCGCCGGTCTTTCCGGACGCGGCAAAATTCATGATGAGCAGAGCTGCGATCGGGATCAGGCACACAGCGGCGGCCAGCACGGCCCATTTCACCCAGCCGCGCTTCCGTCCCGGCTCCGGGGCATCCTCCGCCCCGCCGGAAAAACCGCCTTCCCGGGCAATCCGCTCCGCCAGCTCTTCCGGCGAACCCAGTTCACGGATGACCTCCGCTTCCCTGTCCGGCCCGGCGTCCTCAAAATATTCCCGGTAATACCGCAGGATCTCCATCCGTTCCTTTGCCGGAACACTGCCAGACAACGCCCGGCCCAGCGATTCCAAATAGTCCAGACTATTCATGTTCTGTCTCTCCTTTCATCAATAACATCTCCACGCCGTCCCGGAAGCTCTCCCACTCCCGGCGCGCCTGTTCCAGCCGCTCCTGCCCCGTATACGTGATGGCGTAGTATCTGCGGTTGCGGCCCTGATAGGGCCGGTCGTACACCGTCAGACAGCCTTCCTTCTGGAGCCTGCGC
>CAKUKL010000163.1 GCA_934662925.1 uncultured Oscillospiraceae bacterium
AGATAAGTCCCCGGAAGACGACCTCTTCCACGATAGGGCCAACGATGGCCGTGGCCAGAACAGCCACAAATCCCGTCTGATCCAGCACAGAGGACGCCTCCACGTAATCGTTCATCCACGATTCCGGCAGATAAGACATCACCAGAGTCACCGTCCAGTACAGACAGAAGGCCAGCCCCGCCGCCCAGCCGAACACCAGTCCGGAGGCAGGCTCCAGCCACAGCTCCTTCCGGAGCTTTTTCCGCCGGGCCTTGAACACGATAAACAGGATCAGCAGGGTGAGCAGATTGGACAGCAGCGACATCTCCATGCTTCGGGCCAGTATCGCGTCCACATAGCGCTGGAGGTCGAAGCCGCTGGGATCCTCAAGCATCATCTGCATACTGATCAGGGCGGAATACACCATGCTGACAACCATCTGGCTGCCCAGAAACAGCGCCAGATAGGCCCCGGCCTTGGCCGCGGCGATGAGGATCTGCTGCCAGCGGGGCCGCTGATTTAGATCCGTCATACCGTCACCTCGCCCAGCACCTTGCCGATGGAATCGTGGATGACCAGATCCGCCCGGCGGTCATAGGGGGTGGCGTCCCGGTTGATGAGCACCAGCTTGTCTCCCCGGTAGTAGTTGATGAGCCCCGCGGCGGGATAGACAACCAGCGACGTGCCGCCCACAATGAGCATATCTGCCCGGGAAATGGCCAGCACCGACGCTTCCAGCGTCTCCTGATCCAACTGCTCCTCGTAGAGCACCACGTCCGGCTTCACCAGACCGCCGCACACCGGGCAGTGGGGCACGCCTTCGGTCTGCGCCATCCACGTTCCGTCGTAAAAGGCGCGGCACTTCATGCAGTAGTTCCGGTGGACGGAGCCGTGGAGCTCGTACACCGTCTGGCTGCCCGCCAGCTGGTGCAGCCCGTCGATGTTCTGGGTGACCACGGCCTTGAGCTTTCCCGCCCGCTCCAGCTCCGCCAGCTTGCGGTGGGCGGCGTTGGGCTGCGCCCCGAAGATCAGCATTTTCTCCCGGTAGAACCGGTAAAATTCCTCCGGGCGGTCCATAAAAAAGGTGTGGCTCAGGATCGTCTCCGGCGGATAGTCGTAATTTTGATGGTACAGGCCGTCCACGCTGCGGAAATCCGGGATGCCGCTCTCGGTGGACACACCAGCTCCGCCGAAAAAGACGATGCTGCCGCTCTCATCGACCCAGCGCTGAAGCTGTTCCTGCGGTGTCATGGGCGCCGCCTCCTTTGCATTGAATCGGCGGGAAGGTCCCGCGTTTATGGAATTACACGGCATACGCCGTGTGAATAAACCGCAAAGCGGTTTATTCAGTAGACATTATTATAACACAGCTCTTCCCCCATGAAAAGACAAAACCTCACAGAAGCCCGCATAAAACGGGCCTCTGTGAGGCAAAATACGTCATTACGACCAGAGCCAAAGCATCACCGCAATGGCGATACCCAGACCCACGATGAACACCAGCGCGATGAGCAGCGCCGCCCGCAGCGCGCCGAAGATATACATCCGGCGCTCCTCCGGGGTGAACCGGTCCGGCTCCTCCCACGGGCGGTCGCTCCGCTCCGGCTGCTCCGGGGCGGTCTTGGGCTTTCCCGCCGGGGCCTGTCCGCCCATGCCGAAGAGGCTGGGGCGGCCCACGCCGCTCATATCGGCAATGGTGCGGCCGTCGTCATCGTCGTAGACCTTTTTTCTGCGCGCCATTTATTTGTCGTACAGGTGGCAGACCACGTAGTGGCCCGGCTCCACCTCACGCTGGACAGGCGCTTCCACCTTGCAGCGCTCCATGCAGTGGGCGCAGCGGGTGTGGAACTTGCAGCCGGAGGGGGGATTGGCCGGGGACGGGATGGAGCCCTCCAGCACGATGCGGTTCATCTTCGCCTTGGGATCGGGGATGGGGATGGCGGAGAACAGGGCCTCGGTGTAGGGGTGCAGCGGGTTGCGGAAAATATCCTCGGTGGAGCCGTACTCCACCAGACTGCCCAGATACATGACGCCCACGGTGTCGGAAATGTGCTCGACCACGGACAGGTCGTGGGAGATAAACAGATAGGTCAGCTTGTATTGCTCCTGAAGTTCACGGAGCAGGTTGATGATCTGGGCCTGAATGGTCACGTCCAGAGCGGAAACCGGCTCGTCGCACACCACGAACTCGGGGTTCAGGGCCAGAGCGCGGGCGATGCAGATACGCTGGCGCTGGCCGCCGGAGAACTCGTGGGGATAGCGGTCCTTGTGGTAGGGCTGAAGACCGCAGTTGTCCATGACCTGATCGATATAGTCGTCAAACTCCGCCTTGGGCACCAGATTGTGCTCCCGGACGGCCTCGCCGATGATCTCGCCTACAGGCAGACGGGGAGACAGAGAGGAGAACGGGTCCTGGAAGATGATCTGCATCTTGGTGCGCAGGGCGCGCATCTCCTTGGCGGACTTGTCATACACCTCTTCGCCGTTGAACAGCACCTGACCGCCGGTCTTGTCGCCGGACAGGCGGAGGATGGTGCGGCCAGTGGTGGTCTTGCCGCAGCCGGACTCGCCCACGAGGCCCATGGTGGTGCCCCGCTTCAGGTTGAAGGTGATGCCGTCCACGGCCTTGACGTAGCCCACGGTCTTGGACACCATGCCGCCCTTGATGGGGAAGTACTTCTTCAGCTGATTGACCATCAGGATATACTGCGGATCGTAGGTCACGGGGGTGAAGTCGTTGTCGATGATGAGGGAGGACTTCTTCGCCTCCTTGGCATGCTCCTGCTGCTTGACGAAATCGTCGGCATTCTGCTTCTGCGTTTCCTTCATCTCACCGAGAACCTGATCGTCGTTCTTTCCAGCTTTCCAAAACGGCATATTATTCACCCTCCTTTCCGTTTTCCTTGCCCTCTGCCATTTCTTCCTCCACGACCTCTTCCAGATCGGGCCGCTTGCCGTCGTAATAGCGGTAGCAGCTCACCTTGTGGGTGGGGCTCAGGCTGATCTCGTGGGGATATTCCCCGCCGCAGCCCTCCACGCACATCTCGCAGCGGTCCTTGAAGTAGCAGTAGTCCGGCATGTTCACGGGGTTGGGCACCTTGCCGGGGATGGAGTACAGCTTCTCGACCTTCTTGCCCACCACGGGCTTGGAGGCCATCAGGCCGATGGTGTAGGGGTGAGCGGGATGCTCGAAGATCTCTTCGGCGGTGCCCTTCTCCACGATACGACCGGCGTACATGACCACCACGTAGTCCGCCATCTCGGCGATGACGCCCAGATCGTGGGTGATGAACATGATGGAGGAGTTGATCTTGTCCTTCAGCTGACGGAGCAGGTCCAGCACCTGGGCCTGAATGGTCACGTCCAGGGCGGTGGTGGGCTCGTCAGCGATGATGACCTTGGGATTGCAGGCCAGAGCCATGGCGATCATGACGCGCTGGCGCATACCGCCGGACAGCTCGTGGGGGAACATCCTGTAGACGCCCTCGCTGTTGGCGATGCCCACCATCTCCAGCAGCTCGATGGTGCGGGCCTTGATGTCCTCCTTGCTCTTGCCCTCGCCCTCGTGAAGGGCGATGACCTCGTCCACCTGATCGCCGATGCGGAACACCGGATTCAGGGAGGTCATGGGTTCCTGGAAAATCATGGACACGAAGTTGCCCCGCAGGTGCTGCATCTGCTCGTTGGGCACCTTGGTGACATCGTAGGCCTTGTCGCCCAGATTCAGGCGGATGGCTCCGTCCACTACTTGGCCCTGCGGCCGCTGGAGCAGCTGCATGAGGGACAGGCTGGTCACGGACTTGCCGCAGCCGGACTCGCCCACGACGCCCACGGTCTTGCCGATAGGGACCTCGAAGGTGACGCCGTCCACGGACTTGACCACGCCGGTGTCGGTGAAGAAATAGGTGTGGAGGTTATCAAACTCCACGGCGTTGTTGGGGTCGTGCATCTCGGTGAGATACTCGGACTCGGGAACATTCTTGCGCTTGCGCTTTTTCTCGAACTCATTGGTGATTCGGCGATTCTCCTTGGAGATCCGGCGGGACTCTTTCGCGGAGAGATAGCCGTCATTCTGCTTCTTGGACATATTCTCTCTCCTCCCTTTACCGTTTCATCTTGGGGTCAAAGGCGTCGCGCAGACCGTCGCCCACGAAGTTGAAGCCCAGAACCGTCAGCATCAGGCAGATACCGGCGGGGATCCAGATAAACCAATAGCTGGTCAGCACGTGCGAGTCGGAAACGTCATTCATGATGTTGCCCCAGGAAGCGAAGGGGAACTTGACGCCCAAACCGAGGAAGGACAGGGTGGCCTCGGTGATGATGGTGGAGCCAAGGCTCATGGTGCAGTTGACGATGAGCTGGGGAATGACGTTGGGGATCAGGTGCCGGAAGATCCGGCGGGAAACGCTGATGCCGCAGGCCTCGGTGGCGGTCATGAACTCCTGCTCAC
>CAKUKL010000164.1 GCA_934662925.1 uncultured Oscillospiraceae bacterium
CGTCATCCTGTATCTGGCCATGATCTCCGCCGGGGTCAGCTCCTTGCAGAATATGTTCGAGGCGGTGGCCGAGTCCCTGCTCCACAAGTTCCCAAAGCTCAGCCGCACGGCAGTGCTGGGCATCCTGTGCGTGCTCTGTCTGGGCATCGGCATATTCATGGAGCCCATTGACAAGTGGGGCCCGTGGATGGATCTGGTGTCCATCTACATCATCCCCATCGGCGCGACGCTGGGGGCTGTGTCCTGGTTCTATGTGATGAAAAAGGACGCGCTGCTCTCCGCCGTCAACACCGGCAGCAAAAAGACGCGCGGCACGCTGTGGTACAGCGTGGGCCGGTACGTCTATGTTCCGCTGGCCGTGATTTTGTGCTGCGTGGCGCTGTTCATGCACGTGGCGTTTTAAGAAGTTTCAAGCAAAAGCAAAAAGCCCTGCGCCGGAAACGGCGCAGGGCTTTCATTTTTGCTTTTCTTACAGCATCTGCTTGCTGCGGGAGATGTTCAGGGTGCCGTCCTGCATGTCGCCGATCCACTCAAGGCTCTTGCCGGTGCCGTGGGCCACGCAGGAAATGGCGTCGTCCGCCACGTAAGTCTCAATGCCGGTGTGGGACTCCACCAGCTTATCGAAGCCCCAGACCAGCGAGCCGCCGCCGGTCATAACGATGCCGTTGGTGGCGATGTCGGCCACCAGCTCGGGGGGCGTACGCTCCAGCACGGCGTGGATGGCTTCCAGCACCCGGGCACAGGGCTCCTCAAAGGCCTCGATCATCTCAGAGGAGCTGACGGAGAACACCCGGGGCAGGCCGGTCATCAGGCAGCGGCCCTTGATTTCCATGGTGATCTCCTCGGGACGGGGGAACACGCAGCCGATGTTCATCTTCAGCTCCTCGGCGGTGCGGTCGCCGATGAGCACGTTGTGCTTCTTGCGGATGTATTTCACCACGGCCTCGCTGAAGGCGTCACCGGCCACCTTGATGGAGGCGGACTCCACGATGCCGGACAGGGAGATAACGGCGATGTCGGCGGTGCCGCCGCCGATGTCCACCACCATGTGTCCGTCTGGCTTGGAGATGTCGATGCCCGCGCCGATTGCGGCGGCCAGCGGCTCCTCGATGAGGTAGACCCGGCGGGCGCCGGCCTGAATGCCCGCGTCGATGACGGCGCGCTCCTCGACCTCGGTGATGCCGGAGGGCACGCAGATCATGATCCTCGGCTTAAACAGGCGGATGGGGGCCACCTTGCGGATGAACTCCCGGAGCATCCGCTCCGTCATGTCGTAGTCGGAGATAACGCCGTCCCGCAGCGGGCGGATGGCGATGATGTTGCCGGGGGTGCGGCCCAGCATCTGCTGGGCCTCGGTGCCGACCTTCAGCAGCTTGCCGGTGTTCTTGTCGATGGACACCACCGACGGCTCACGCAGCACGATGCCCTTATCCTTCACATAGACCAGAACGCTGGCCGTGCCCAGGTCGATGCCGATATCTTTCGCAAACATAGACATAGTCTCTACACCTCAAAATTTCTATAACCTTAATAATTTACAACACAAATGACTATAAGGAAAACCAAAATCACTAAAAGAAAAATTAGACTAATAATCGCAAATTTTGCATACCGACGACGGGCCGGATCATCTTTGGGTAGCTTTCTGGTCATAAAAAATCCTAAAATCAATATAACGAAAAACCCGACTCCGGCCATGTCGCGTGAATCATGAACTATAACGTGCTTCCATTCTTCCGTTTTCCGTTCATCCATTATAGTCATCCCCTTTGGCATATTATACCCGACCGTATGCCAGATTGCAACGGCATTTTTCCCCGCCGCGCCTATTTTCTCGCCCGGGCCAGCGTCAGCGCCGTCACCGACGCCGCCCCCGCGGCCTTCAGGCACACCGCGCACTCTGACAGCGTTGAGCCGGTGGTCACCACGTCGTCCACCAGCACGATCCGCCGTCCCTTCACCGCCGCGCCGGGCTTTACGCGGTACGCGCCCTGCACGTTGGCCCGCCGGGCGGAGACCTCCTCCAGATGGGACTGCGCCCCGGTGTTCCGGGTCTTTTCCAGCAGCGGCTCCACCGGGATGCCGGTCAGCTCTCCCACCCGCTCCGCCAGCAGGCGGGCCTGATCGTACCCACGCTCCCGCAGGCGTTCGGCGGACAGCGGCGCGTAGGTGATGACGTCTGCCGACTCGTGCAGGCGGTCGCTCAGGCACTGGGCCATGAGGGTGCCGAACAACCGGGCGTGGTTCTGCCCGCCGCCGAACTTGTACCGCCGCACCCCGTCGGGCACATTTTCCCGGTACCACAGCGGCGACAGGCACCCGTCGCAGAATTCCGGCACCTGCCCCTCTCCCTCCGCCGTCCACGGAAGGTCCTTCTGGCAGGACGCGCACAGTCCCGGCTCCCCGCTGTCCAGCACTTTTCCGCAAAAGGGGCACTTGGGCGGATACAGCAGGTCCAGCAGCCGCTCCCGCAGGCTCATTCCCGTCCCTCCGGCAGCTCGATGGGGCCGTTGGCCCGCTCGAAATCCTTGACGCACTTGTTGAGCAGGTAAATGATCTGCCCGCTCATGGAGCGGCCCTCGTAGGCCGCCACGTACTGGAACTTGTCGTGGAGCTCGCTGTTCATGCGGATGCTCAGATGGGTCTTGTCGTTCACAGGCTTCGCCCTCCGTTTCTTTGATACCACCATAGCTTACAGCCCTTATTTTTAACTGAATTTCAGTGCATTTTTACGGCGGAATATTTTCCGCGAAAAGGCCGCCCCTTCCGGGACGGCCTTCCTTCATAAACTGCGTCACTCCGACAGCAGGATGCGGTCGTTGTCCAGCGCGTGACCGGCCCCCGCCTTGAACCGGGCCAGCAGGTCATCCACCGTCATGCCCGCCCGCTCCTCGCCGGACACGTCCAGCACGATCTTTCCGTCCGCCATCATCAGCGTCCGGTTGCCCAGCGACAGGGCCTGATTCATATTGTGAGTGACCATCAGGCAGGTGATCTGGCTCTCCGCCACCACCCGGCGGGTCAGATCCAGCACCTTTTCCGCCGTGCCGGGGTCCAGCGCGGCGGTGTGCTCGTCCAGCAGCAGGAGCCACGGCGGATTCATGGTCGCCATCAGCAGGGTCAGCGCCTGCCGCTGGCCGCCGGAGAGCAGGCCCACGGGCTGGCGCATCCGGTCCTCAAGGCCCATGCCCAGCAGAGCCAGCCGGTCGCGGAAACGGGTCCGATCCTTCTGGGTCAGAGCGGAGAACCAACCGCCGCTGCCCGCCGCCAGCGCCAGATTTTCCTCGATGGTCATGTTGGGGGCGGTGCCCTTCAGAGGGTCCTGAAACAGCCGGCCGATGTGCTTGGCCCGCCGGTACTCGGGCATGAAGGTGATGTCCCGGCCATCCACCACAATGGAGCCCTCATCCACGTAAAAGCTGCCCGCGATGGCGTTGAACAGGGTGGATTTACCCGCGCCGTTAGAGCCGATGATGGTGACGAAGTCACCCGGGTCAAGATGGAGGGACAGGCTGGTGAGGGCCTTCTTCTCGTTGACAGTGCCGGGGTTGAAGGTCTTGGAAATATTTCTGATGTCCAGCATGTCAGTTGCCCCCCTTCCGGCCCGCGGCCATCTTCCGCTTCTGGAAAGCGGCCCACTTTTTAATGCTGGGCGCGGCGATGGCCAGCGCCACGATGACGGCGGTGAGCAGCTTCAGGCAGTCCACCGGCACCACCTTGGTATAGAACACGATGGCGTAGATAAAACGGTAGATGATGGAGCCGATGACCACGGCGATGATGCCCTTGGTCACCGTCCGGCGGCCCAGCACCGTCTCGCCGATGATGAGGCAGGCAAGGCCGATGACCACGATGCCGGTGCCGGAGTTGATGTCCACGGTCTTCTGGTACTGGCCCACGATAGCCCCGGACAGGGCGGTGAGGGCGTTGGCGATGCACAGGCCCACGGTGATGGTGAAGGTGGGGTTCACGGAGGAGGCCCGCACCATGTCCCGGTTATCGCCGGTGGCCCGGATGGACAGGCCCAGCCGGGTGGCCAGAAACAGCCGCAGCAGCACGCCCGCCAGAACGGTGACGAAGGCGGCCAGCAGCAGCTCATACCAGCTGCCGCCGATGCCGGTGGCCTTGAGCATGGAGAAAATGGTGTCCACGCCCAGCAGGCTGGCGTTGGACTTCCAGCCCATGGCCATGAGGTTGATGGTGTAAAGGCCGGTGTTGGTGACGATGCCCGCCAGAATGGAGGGCACGCCCAGCCGGGTCTGCAAAAACGCGGTGACAAAGCCCGCGCAGGCCCCCGCGGCCATGGCGGCGGGGACGGCGAGGATGGGGTGCCCGGCGGCGGCCAGCGTGACGGACACGGCGGCCCCCAGCACAAAGCAGCCA
>CAKUKL010000165.1 GCA_934662925.1 uncultured Oscillospiraceae bacterium
CGAACAGGCTGGTGGCACCGGCGGCAGCGCTGGCGGTGGCCAGATTGTCCTTGTTGATCATAGACGCCAGATACAGCTCGTTATAGCCGGCGGTAGTGAACTCCGCGCCCTTGGAAAACGCGGCGGACGTCCAGCCGAGGGCGTTGGCCACGGCGGTGGTGGCGGTCTCCGTCAGGCCCATCAGGTACTTCATCGGGCGGCGGATAATGGCGTACAGCGGCATCAGGATGATCAGCGGCAGCATGGACCAGCCGCAGCCGCTCATGGGGTTGATGTTGTTTTTGGTGTAGAACTCCTGAACCTCGCGGTTATAACGGTCCTTGTCGTTGCCGCAGCGCTTCTGGATCTCCCGGAGCTGACCGGACACCAGATTCATCTTGATCATGCTCTTCTTGCCCTTGAACTGGAAGGGTGCGAGGATGATCTTCACCACAAGGGCAAAGACGAACAGGGCCACGGCGTAGTTGTTGAAGATGATGCAGAACTGCTTCAGCAGCCAACTGAACGGCGTCATGACTATTTGCCAGAAATCCATGTTTGGCCTCCTCATGTAATGGGATCTTTTTTCGTCCGCTTCGGCGGCACAGGGTCATAGATGAAGGACTTCTCCCTGTGAAAGGGGTGGCATCTCAGAATTCTCCACAGCGCCAGCAGGCTGCCCTTCACCGCGCCGTGGACCTCGATGGCCTCCATGGCGTAGGCGGAGCAGGACGGAATGAACCGGCAGCAGGGCGGCCGGGCGGGGGAGATGTTCTTCCGGTAGAACCGGATCAGGGCCAGCAGCAGCCGCTTCATTGGGCGGCACCGCTTTTCCCGGACGGCTTTTTCAGCACGCCCAGCTTCCCGCACAGCTTGAGAAACGAGCTTTCAAGCTGACGGTAACTCGCGTGGGCGGCCTTCACCCGGGCCACCACCACGAAATCCACGCCGGGGACGATCTCGTCCTCGTGCAGGCGGTAGATCTCGCGCAGGCGGCGGCGCACCTTGTTCCGGACCACGGCGTGGCCCAGCTTGGTGGACACGGTGAAGCCCAGCCGGTTGCCGCTGCGGCCGTTTTTCCGGACGTAGACGGCAAGGTACGGGGACACCGCGCTCTGCCCCTTGCTGTAAAGCCGCCGGAACAGGTGGTTTTCCTTGAGAGATACGGTTTTTTTCACAGGCTGGAAGCTCCCTTCCTCTGGTCGGGATAACAGGAAAAACTTCCGAATGCGACATAGGGGCCGGGGATCATGTCCCCCGCCCCGGTCTATTTGTTATCCCAATTTTGCCGCCATCAGTGGGTCAGGCGGGCGCGGCCCTTCACACGGCGGCGGGCCAGAACCTTGCGGCCGTTGGCGGTAGCCATGCGCTTGCGGAAGCCATGGACCTTGGAGCGATGACGCTTCTTGGGCTGATAGGTACGAACCATGCGGGTACACCTCCTGTACTCTAGTGGCTGAAGCGCCCCTCGGCGCCAGCCTCCACAACGGCCTGAGGATCAGACCGCGGTCGATAAAATAAACGCGCATAAATGCGCATCGGTGATTATACCTCAAAAACCGCTTTTCTGTCAACCAAATTTTCAATAAAAGTTTTGAAAAAGCCCTGATTTTTCAACAGCTACAACATATGGTGCCGGAGTTTTGCCGCCGACCACAACGCGCACCCGGCGTTCCGCCGGTACATAAATTTTTTCTCCCTATTGATCAAAAACCGGCGGGCCGCCTCTATACATTTATATAAAGAATATCGGAAAACCTCTTGTATCCGGGCGGGATTTTTGATATAATAAATTGGTTGAATTACGCTGAAAAAACGCAGAGAAATTATTTGGAAGGGGCACCCTGACACATGAATTCCGCCGCCGATGTATGGGATAAAATAAAGACCTTGATGGAGGCCGACATGACCTCCGTTTCCATAGACACCTGGTTCGGAGACGCCGAGGCCGTAGCGCTGGAGGATACGCGCTTCGTGCTGTGCGTCCCCAACGACTTCAAGCGCGACGTCATCCGCAACCGCTTCCTGCCCACGGTGCAGAAAGCCCTCAAGGAGCTGTTCTCCTTCGACGTGGATGTGGAACTGCTGCTGCCCGAGGAGCGGGACGCCTATCAGGAACGGAAAAAGCCCGCCGCCGCGGCAGCCGCCGGGTCGGACGAGTATACCTTCGAGCGCTTCGTGGTGGGCTCCACCAACAAATTCGCCTTTACCGCCGCCCAGAAGGTGGCGGACGAGCCGGGGGGCGCGTACAACCCGCTGTTCATCTACGGCCAGTCCGGTCTGGGCAAGACCCATCTGCTCCACGCCATCGCCCACCGGGTGCGGCAGCACCAGCCCGGCTTCCGCATCGTGTACATCAAGAGCGAGGACTTCGTCAACGAGCTGATCACCAACCTGCGCCGGGGCCTCGACATGCAGGAGTTCCGGGACAAATACCGCAACGTGGATCTATTCCTCATGGACGACGTGCAGTTCATCGCCGGCAAGGACTCCAGCGAGGAGGAGCTGTTCCACACCTTCAACACCCTGTACGAGCAGAAAAAGCAGATCGTGTTCACCTCCGACCGGCCCCCGCAGGAGATGCTCCGGCTGGAGCAGCGCCTGCGCACCCGGTTCGAACAGGGCCTTACCGCCGACATTCAGCCGCCGGACTATGAGACCCGCATGGCTATTCTGAAAAACAAGTCGCTGGAGCGGGGCATCGCCCTGCCCGATCCCGTGCTGTCCTACGTGGCGGAGAACATCACCTCCAACGTCCGGCAGATCGAAGGCGTGGTCAACAAGATCATGGCCTTTCAGGAGATCATGGGCGAGCAGGTGGACGTGGAGACCACCATCCGGGCCGTCCGGGACATTCTCCGGGCTAAAGAAGATTTTCTCCCCTCCGCCGACACCATCATTCAGGAGGTGGCCCGGTTCTACGAGTTGGAGACCGACGCCATCCGCGGTCAGGGCCAGAACAAGGAGATCGCCACCGCCCGCAACGTGGCCATGTACATCATCCGGGAGATGACCCAGCTGTCGCTGGTGGAGATCGGCCAGCAGTTCGGCGGCCGCCACCATTCCACCGTCCTCAACTCCATCAACCGCGTGGAGAAGATGATGAAGGAGCAGCCGGAGGTCAGCGAGATCATCCGGGACATCACCAATGCCGTCAACTCCGCCTACTGATTTTTTCGTAGAACAAAGTTTCCACAATTACCACAGAGTTTTCCACAATCCTGCGGACTGTGGTGTGGAAGGCTGTGGAAGTCTGAGCGCGGACCTTGCGCCCTGTTAGGACTGTGGAAGCTGTGTGGAAGTCTGGAAGGACGAAGGACGCTTAGAGAGACAAGCGGTTGCGGAGTTTTCCGCAATGTCCGCAGCCCCTACGGCGGCTGTTAAAAATATAAACATCCTCTCCTCCTTTCCGGCGGAGAGACCGGCCGGGAAGCTGCCGCTTACGCGGCGCTCCTGTTCATAAGTCTGCAAAACCCTCCCTCCCTTGAGGGACAGAAAGGAATGAACCATATGAAATTTTCCTGTGAGAAGGCGCTGCTCCAGTCCGCCATCGGCACGGCAGGCCGGGCGGTAGCCGCCAAAAGCTCCATCCCCGCGCTGGAGGGCATTCTGGTGGAGGCCACCGACCGGGGCCTGCGGCTCACCGGCTACAATCTTGAGACCGGGATCACCACGCTGGTGGAAGCGGACGTCGCCAAAGAGGGCTCTCTGGTGCTGTCCGCCCGGCTGTTCGGCGAGATCGTCCGGAAGCTGCCCGACGACATGGTGTCCGTCACCACCGATGGGAACACTGTAAATATCACCTGCGGCCCAACCTCCTTTGATATTATCGGCAGCGATCCCCGGGAGTTCCCGGAGCTGCCCGAGGTGGACGACGGAAACGGCCTGCTGGTGGCTCAGGACAAGATGAAAGCCATGATCTCCCGGGTGATCTTCGCCGTCAGCGACAACGAGAGCCGCCCCATCCACACCGGCGCGCTGTTTGAGGTGGCCGGGGAGGAGCTGACCATGGTGGCCGTGGACGGCTACCGGCTGGCCCTCCGGCGGGAGCCCATCGCCGGCAAGTCCGGCGCGGCGGGCTTCTCCTTCGTGGTGCCCGGCGCCGCCCTCAGCGAGGTGGAGAAGATCTGCACCGACAGCGAGGAGCCGGTGTCCATCACCGAGGGCAAGCGGCACGTCACCTTCCAGATCGGGAACACCCTGCTGGTGGCCCGGCGGCTGGAGGGCGAGTTCCTCAACTACCGCCAGACCATCCCCCAGAACAACTCCGTCCGGGTGACGGCGGACACCCGCGCCCTTCAGGCGTCCATCGACCGCGCCTCCCTCATTATCAATGAGAAGCTGAAAAGCCCCCTGCGCTGCAAGTTCGAGGACGGCTCTCTGTCCATCAC
>CAKUKL010000166.1 GCA_934662925.1 uncultured Oscillospiraceae bacterium
ACCTGCACCGCCGCCGCCGTCAGCCCGCACAGGGACACCCGTGTGGCGGTGAAGGGCAGGGGAGTGGTCACATCCGGGACGGGGTAATAGGGCGCGCCGGAGATGTCCAGCACGTCCCGGGTGCCGCAGGTGGGCCGCAGGTAGCTGCCGCTGAGGGTGGCGGACAGGTTGTCGGACACCTCGGAGGCGTCGGTCACCGGCACGAGGTTGGCCCCGGCGATGAAGCTCTCGGTGACGAAGGCCATCTGGTCCAGATCCAGCAGGGTGCGCAGCTCGCAGTCGCACAGCAGCCGGAAGGCGGCCTCGAAGCTCTCCTTGCAGCAGGGCTCGTCGATCTGGGGCAGCGGCGGCGGACAGGGGGCGGGAGGGGGCTCCGGCGGCTGGCAGTTCTGGCCGCAGCCGCAGCCCTGCCCGGTCCCCCGGCAGGCGCACCCCGCCCCGGACAGACCGGCGGCGAACTCGTCCGCGGAGATGGCCCGGCCGCAGGAGGGCGCGTTGAGATAGGTATGGATCTCGTTCATGAAGCATGCTCCTTTCCTTGTGGTGCACCCCATTTTATGCGCCGCGCGCGGGCCGTGCCACAGGGCGGAAGCCTTAGGGAGCCGGGGGTTTGCGGGAATATGGCGTCGGAAAAGCGCGTCACAATATCTTGTGTCAAGAAAAAGTGTCGTACAAATTTGAGCACAATATTTAGATACAATGTGCATTTACAAGCCGGAATATCCATGGTAAGGTAAGTGAGCTGAGTTCAATGATGACGGGCATCCCGCGCGGTGCCCATTGATTTTGATACGGGGGAGGAGCTTTTACAGATGAAAGTCATCAAGCGCGACGGTTCCACCGTCGATTTTGACCGGGCGAAGATCGTCGTCGCCATCCAGAAAGCCAATCAGGCGGTGGAGGAGCCATACCGCATCGACGAGGCTTCCATTGACGCCATTGCCGACGCCGTGGCGGCCAAGGGCCGCCAGCGCCTGCTGGTGGAGGACATTCAGGATATGGTGGAGACCAAGCTCATGGCCGCCGGAAAATACGAGCTGGCCAAGGCCTACATCATCTACCGCTACACCCGGGCGCTGGTGCGCAAGGCCAACACCACCGACGAGTCCATCCTCGCCCTCATCCGCAACGACAACAAGGACCTTGCGGAGGAGAACTCCAACAAGAACACCGCCATCGCCTCCACCCAGCGGGACTACATCGCCGGCGAGGTGAGCCGGGACCTGACCCGCCGCATCCTCCTGCCGGAGAAGATCTCCAAGGCCCATGACGAGGGCGTGCTCCACTTCCACGACGCGGACTATTTCGTGCAGCATATCTTCAACTGCTGCCTTGTGAACATCGGCGACATGCTGGACAACGGCACCATGATGAACGGCAAGCTCATCGAGTCCCCCAAGAGCTTCCAGGTGGCCTGCACCATCGTCACCCAGATCATCGCCTGCGTGGCCTCCAACCAGTACGGCGGCCAGAGCGTGGAGATGAGCCATCTGGGCAAGTACCTCCGCCTGACCTATCACAAGTATCTGCGCAAGACCCGGGAGGCCGCCCCCGAGCTGGACGACGCCACCGTGGAGAAGATCGCCCGGGCCCGCACCAGCGACGAGCTGAAGAGCGGCGTCCAGACCATCCAGTACCAGATCAACACCCTCATGACCACCAACGGCCAGTCCCCCTTCGTCACCCTGTTCCTCGTGCTCCGGGACGACGACCCCTACATTGAGGAGAACGCCGCCATCATTCAGGAGGTGCTGGAGCAGCGGCTGGAGGGCATCAAGAACGAGAAGGGCGTCTATATCACCCCCGCCTTCCCCAAGCTGGTGTACGTGCTGGACGAGTGCAACTGCCTGAAGGGCGGCAAGTACGACTACCTCACGGAGCTGGCCGTCAAGTGCTCCGCCAAGCGGATGTACCCCGACTACATCTCCGCCAAGAAGATGCGGGAGAATTACGAGGGCAACGTGTTCTCGCCCATGGGCTGCCGCTCCTTCCTGTCCCCGTGGAAGGACGAGAACGGCAACTACAAGTTCGAGGGCCGGTTCAATCAGGGCGTTGTGTCCATCAACCTGCCCCAGATCGGCATCATCGCCGGGCAGGATGAGGACAAGTTCTGGGCCCTGCTGGACGAGCGGCTGGAGCTGTGCCGCGAGGCCCTCATGTGCCGCCACAACGCCCTGAAGGGCGTCCGGTCCGACGTGTCCCCCATCCACTGGCAGTACGGCGCCATCGCCCGGCTGGACAAGGGCGAGACCATCGACAAGCTGCTGGAGGGCGGCTACTCCACCCTGAGCCTCGGCTACATCGGCCTTTACGAGGTGACGAAGCTGGTGAAGGGCTGCTCCCACACCACGCCGGAGGGCGAGGACTTCGCCCTGCGGGTGATGAACCACCTGCGTGCCACCACCGACCGCTGGAAGAAGGAGAGCGGCGGGCTGGGCTTCGCCCTGTACGGCACCCCGGCGGAGAGCCTGTGCTACCGCTTTGCCCGCATCGACAAGGAGCGCTTCGGCACCATCAAGGACGTCACCGACAAGGGCTACTACACCAACTCCTACCACGTGGACGTCCGGGAGAACATCGACGCCTTCGCCAAGTTCACCTTCGAGAGCCAGTTCCAGAAGATCTCCTCCGGCGGCGCCATCTCCTATGTGGAGATCCCCAATATGCGCCACAATCTGGAGGCCATGCAGGACGTGGTCCGCTTCATTTACGACAACATTCAGTACGCCGAGTTCAACACCAAGAGCGACTACTGTCAGGTGTGCGGCTACGACGGGGAGATCGTCGTCAACGACGACAACGAGTGGGAGTGCCCCAACTGCGGAAACAAGGACCACTCCAAGATGAACGTCACCCGCCGTACCTGCGGCTATCTGGGCGAGAACTTCTGGAACGTGGGCAAGACCAAGGAGATCAAGGCCAGAGTTTTGCACCTGTAAGAAGCGCGAAGAATAGACAGGCGCGGGCATTTCTGCGGAAATGCCGTTACCGGCTGACGCCGGCGCGCCTTCCGGGAAAACCAGTTTTCCCGGAAACCCTTTCCGCCCTACGGGGTGGACGGGCGGGTCATGACCCACAAACAGATAATTTGATACTAAGAATGTGGGCGGTCGGTCTGCCGACCGCCCCTTTTCCGCAAATTTCCTCAGGTAAGGAGAGCGCTTTTCATGAATTACGCGACCATCAAGTGGACGGACGTGGCCAACGGCCCCGGCGTCCGGGTGTCCCTGTTCGTGTCCGGCTGCACCCACAAGTGCGAGGGGTGCTTCAACCCGGAGGCATGGGATTTTCAGTACGGCCAGCCGTATACCACAGAGGTAGAGGACAAAATTCTGGACGGGCTGGCCCCGTCCTACATCAAGGGCCTGTCCCTGCTGGGGGGCGAGCCCTTCGAGCCCGCCAACCAGCGGGCGCTGCTGCCCCTGCTGCGCCGGATGCGGGAGAAATACCCGGACAAAACGGTGTGGTGCTACTCCGGCTATACGCTGGATGCCGAGCTGTGGCAGGAGAGCCGAGCCCGGTGCGAGTGCACCGACGAGCTGCTCAGTCTCATTGACGTACTGGTGGACGGCGAGTTCGTGCAGGCGAAAAAGGATCTGGCCCTACGGTTCCGCGGCTCGTCCAACCAACGGATCATCGACCTGCCGGAGAGCATCCGCACCCATACCGTCGTCCCGTGGAGCGGGGCGGACACCATCGAATCCATCACAAAATAACAGAAAACCGGCGGGTTTTGGCCGTCGGATGCTATAAAACTGGAGGAATTTTTATGCTCACCGCCCCTGTTTCCGTCAAAAAGCTGGACCCCCGGGCCAAGCTGCCCAGCTACGGCTCCGCCGACGCGGCGGGCGCAGACCTGTACGCCCTTACCGACGCCCCGGTGACCATCGCCCCGGGGGCCACCGTTTTCATCCACACCGGCGTGGCCATGGCCATCCCCCGGGGGTACGTGGGGCTGGTGTACGCCCGCTCCGGCCTTGCCAGCAAGCAGGGCCTTGCCCCGGCCAACAAGGTGGGCGTCATCGACGCTGACTACCGGGGGGAACTGATGGTGGCCATTCACAACCACAGCGGCGAGACCCGCACCGTGGAAAACGGTGACCGCATCGCCCAGCTGGTCATTGCCCCCTACCTCACCGCCCAGTTCGCGGAAACCGACGAGCTGGACGACACCCAGCGTGGGGCCGGCGGCTTCGGCTCCACGGGAACGAAGTAAAAACAGCGTGAAAAACCCGTCCTTTTCTCACGAAAAGGGCGGGTTTTTTCTACTTTTGAGGAAATTTTACTGCTGCTCCACCAGCATGAGGCAGCCGTCCTTGTCGTACCGCAGAAGCTGGATGTCCGCCTTGGTGTTGCGGGCGATGTC
>CAKUKL010000167.1 GCA_934662925.1 uncultured Oscillospiraceae bacterium
CCTGACGCAGATCGGCGCGAAGTACGGCAAGACCGCCGCCCAGACCGCGCTGCGCTTCCTGCTCCAGAGCGATGTGGTCATTATCCCCAAGTCCACCCATAAGGATCGGATGGAGCAGAACTTCGACCTCTTCGACTTCACCCTTACGGCGGAGGACATGGCCGCCATCGAGGCCCTCGACGGCGGCGAGAGCCTGTTCTTCTCCCACTACGACCCCAAGACCGTGGAGTGGTTCATGTCCATTCTGTGACCGGAAAGAGAAATAAAAGCTCCCGCCCCGGACCGTGATCGGTCCGGGACGGGAGCTTTTTCGTTTATGGGGTTGTTTACAGATCGTGTCCGCTTGCTTCATCCTCCCGCTGGGGCGCGAAAAACCGCGCCTGCGCGTGGGCGAAGCACTCGTTGAACCGCTCCGCCGCCTGAATGCTCATCGCCTCGTCCGGACGCATCATGTCAAAGGCGTGGACGTCCGTGGGATAAACGTCCAGCTCCGCCGGGACGCCCGCGGCCCGGAGCTGTTCAAAATAGCGGACGGTCTCGGCGTAAAACGGTTCGCCGTCGCCCACGAAGCTGTACGCCGGGGGCAGTCCGGCGAAGTCTGTCAGCCGCGCCGGGGCAGCGTATGGGGAAAGCTCCGCCCGTTCCGTCCCTCGGAGATACATCCGCCACGCGAAGTGGTTCCGCCGGGTGTTCCAGATCTTTCCGTGGTTGTCCCGGGAGGTCTCGGTGTCCCGGTCATCCAGCATGGGGTAGAGGGGCATCTGGAAGGCTACGTTCACCGTCCCCTCGTCCCGCGCCCGGATGCAGACGGCGGCGCACAGCCCGCCTCCGGCGCTCTCGCCGCCCACCATGAGCTGGTCGCTCCGGACGCCGAGGGCCCCGGCGTTTTCTTTGAGGTAAAGGAGCGCCCCGTAGCAGTCGTCTATGGCGGCGGGGTAGGGGGCCAGCTCCGCCAGCCGGTACCCCGGCGACAGCACCACCGCGCCGAAGCGCTTCACCAGCTCCACCGCCCGGGATATGTGGACCATTTCCTTCATGCCCGCGATGTACCCGCCGCCGTGGAGCCACAGAATGCCCGTGGCGTTCGCAGGTGCGTTTTTCGGCGAGAGCGCCAGCGCCGGGATGCCGCCGTGGGGCGTCGGGATGCGGAGCTTCCGGATGCGGACGCCGGGGTCAGGTCTCATGGAGCGCATCGGCGACCTCCATTGCCGCGGCTTTTTCCTTGTAATTCGTTCCCCAGACCACCATGGAATCGAGAATGGGCTTCAGGCTGTAGCCGGTGTCCGTCAGGGTGTATTCCACCCGGGGCGGTACCTCAGCGTAGACCTTCCGGGTGAGCAGACCCTTGGACTCCATGTCCCGGAGCTGGGCGGTCAACACCTTCTGGGTCACATGGCCGATGGACTTTTTCAGTTCACCGAAGCGCATGGTGCCGCTCATCAGGTCCCGCAGGATGAGCACCTTCCATTTATCGCTGATGAGCATCAGGGTGGTCTCCACCGGGCAGGCGGGCAGTTCCATCATAAAACCTCCAGTAGTATCTTTTTGGTGTCTATAGCACAAAGATGTACTTACTTTACGGACCGGTGCTACGGAGCTATTATAGTGCCAGCGAAAGAAAAAAGCAAGCTTTCAGCCGAAACCATTTTGGAGGTATTTATCATGAGCAAAGTTACCGAATTTCTGAATGCCAACCCCGTGCAGTATCTGGCCACCGTGGGCCGGGACGGCAAGGCCAAATGCCGCCCCTTCATGTTTGCCGGCGAACTGGACGGCAAGCTCTGGTTCTGCACCAACAACCAGAAAGAGGTCTACAAGGATATGCAGCAGAACCCCGAGGTGGAGCTCTCCGTTTCCAGCCCGGAGTACGCGTGGCTCCGCCTCCACGGCAGGGCCGTGTTTGAGAACAACATGGCCGCCAAGGAGATGTGCATCCAGAACCCCATCGTGAAAGGTCAGTACGGAGAAGCCACAAACCCCATTTTCGAGGTGTTCTATCTGGCGGACGCCCACGGCGTCATCGCCGACTTCTCCGGCAACCCGCCCTACGAGTTCTGAGCGCGGCGCTGAATCCTGCGCCCGGTCAGTTCTCCCCGGCGGCCTGTTCGCCGGGGAGCCGGGAGAATTCCTCGTTATACACCAGCCCGCCGTCCGTCCAGAACCACACAAGGCTGGCGGTGCTGCCGTCGGCAAAGGCGAATTCCGCAGTCAGCTCGCTGTTCCCGTCGCCGTTGAGGTCGGAAAAGTCGCAGCTTTGCAGCCCGTCCCTTGCGCCGGGGAGGGCCGTTGGGAACCGGGCGGCGGCGAGAAGCTGCCCGCCGGAGGCGGCGTCCCATAGACAGATCTCTTCGTCGGTGACGGCGGCAAAGGCCTCCTTCGGTTCGCTGCCCAGCGTCATGGTCCCCACCGCCGCGCGGGCGGGGGAGAGCTGTTCGGTGGACAGATACCGGTATCCGCCGTCGTAGAACGCGACGGTGTAGGTCTTGCGCGCGCTGCCGTCCAGCACGGCGGTCAGGACGGCGGTGCTCCCGTCAAAGGCCCGGCTTTCCAGCTGTATGTCGAGGTCCCCGCCGAAGCCGCCCGCCATCTGGGTGACGACGGCGTTCCGCCCGGTGTCGTAGAGCGGGCAGTCGGAGAGAACGAGGGAATAGCCCTCCAGATACCGGTCCAGCGTCCGGCAGACGGTGTCCGAGTCAAAGACGTAGACGCTGTGTTCCCCGTCATAGCAGGCGTCCAGCGTCTCCGGCTCCGACCATGCCAGAAACAGCAGGTAAAGCTGCTGTGCGGTGAGGTCCCGGGGGCTTTCGAAGGTGAACCCGCCGTCGCTCAGCGCAAGCTCCGGCAGGCGGATGACCGTGTCGGTGAGAAAATCGTCCGTCACGGTGTCCGGGTCCAGCGCCCACGCCGGGGCGCTCTGCGTCTCCTGCGCGTCCGGTTCCTGTGGGGGCAGCGAGTCCGGCGGTGCGGAAGCGTCTTTTCCGCCGCAGGCGGCCAGCGCCAGAGCGAGGGCCAGCGCCGCGCTCAGCATGAGAATTTTCTTTTTCATGGTATGCTCCTTTATCGACTGAGGGTATATGTTCAGGACTGGGTCAGATCGAGGTTCATCAGGTCAAAGTCGATGTTCTCCCCGTTGATCTTGAAAAACGCCGGGAAGGTGCACAGCTTCCGGAAGCCGTACTTCTCGTACAGCCGGATGGCGCGGGCGTTGTCGGCCCGGACCTCGAGGTTCAGCTGCTCAAAGCCGTTTTCCCGCGCGAAGGCGAGGATGGCCTCCATCAGGGCGGAGGCTGCGCCGCAGCCCCACCACGCCTTTTTCATGCTGATGCCGAACACTCCCCGGTGGGCCATGCGGTTGGCCCTGCGGTTCAGGCTGGCCGTGCCGATGATCTCGCCGTTGACCTTGGCCAGATACTGCGCGTTGTCCGAAGAGCCGCACTGGGCGCGGAGGTAGGCTTCTTCCTCCTCCCGGCTCAGGGGCACGCCCTCCGGGCCGAAGCTGAGGTTATCTGTCTCTCCGCCGATGATCTTCAGGTATTCCAGCTGCGCGGCGGCGTCCTCGGGCCGCGCGCGTTCGACGACAAACGGGATTTTTTCCATATCTTTTTCCTCCTTGTTGATGTTCTGGGGGGCTTTTGCGGAAGTGACCGCCCGGCGGCTTTGGGGCCGCCGGGCGGTCTTGGTCATTTCAGGGTGCCGTCGCCGCCCATGAGGGCCGTCATCTCCTCAATGCGTTCCAGCGGGAACGGCGGCTCGCACAGCGGCTTCATGGCGATGCTCATGAGCTTCATGGGATTGTCGTCCGCCGCTACCCGGTTGGAGCTGAGCGCTCCGCAGCGCTTGCAGCGGTGGATGACGGCCCACTCGCCGCCCCGGCGCACCCAGACGGCGATGGGCTCCATAATGCCGCCGCAGCCGCTGGCCCGGTCGCCGGGCTCGATGTCCACATGCAGGCTGGAAAGGCAGTTGGGGCAGTGATTGCGGTGGCCGCTGCCCGCGTTTTCCGGGGTGCACAGCCGCCCGCAGACCTTGCAGGTGAAGCTGTCATTACTGGCGTGAGTCTTATAGTAACCCTTTTCAAAGGCTTTGCGTTTGTTTTCGCGGTTCATGTTAAGTCCTCCTGAAGATGTGTGGTCAGTCCTTCGGGAGGAGCGGCGTGTGATAAATTTGCCGGACCTCCCGGTCAGGCCACACGCTCCAGTGACAAAGTGATAAGTTTCAAACAGTTCTCCTTAAAATGGATCAAATTTGAATGATTTTGTTATGCTTCGGGATTTTCATTGTGGACCATGCGGAAAAAGAGCCGGACATGGCGGTTGAGCTGCTCCAGACACTCGCCCTCCCGCTCCGGCTGGCGGTCG
>CAKUKL010000168.1 GCA_934662925.1 uncultured Oscillospiraceae bacterium
GGGCAAGGTCGCAGCCCTGCATCTCACCCACCACCTCATCCCACAGGGGGAAGCGGACCGCGCCCACCGGACGGGGGGCGTCCTTGGGGTACTTTTCAAAGGGGAACTCATGGTCCAGCGTGGAGAAACCAGCCATGGAGTGGGCATAAGTCAGCGGCTCGGGCACCATGCCGCCCGGCCGGTCGTAGGTGCCCATCAGGGCAGACAGCGCCATGACGGCCCGGTGGGTCTGCATACCGTTGATGTGGTGGACCAGCGCCGCGCCGGACTGGTTGATGGCCAGCGGCATGTTCTCGTGGATCATCTTCGCGGCCAGCCGGACGGACTCGGCGGGGGCGTCGGTAAGCTCCTCCACCCGCTCCGGGGTGAAGTCCATGACATAGGCCTTGTATTCCTCGTAGCCGTAGACGTTTTTCTCGATATAGTCGTGGTCCACCCAGTCGTTGACGATCAGCTCCCGGGCGAGGCCCAGGGCAAGGGCGCAGTCGGTGCCCGGCTTGACGCGGATGAACAAATCGCACTGCTTTTCCACGGCGGGGGTGATGCGCGGGTCGATGATGATAACCTTCATGCCCCGCTCCCGGGCCTTTTCCACGCCGCCGGCCATAAGGTACTGGGCGTAGTAGCCGTTATAGCACCAGCCGAGGAAGATGCCCGCGTTGCGCAGGTCGGGGGCGGCAAAGTCCGCGCCGGTGGCAATACGCCACGACATGATGGTGGAAGTGAAGCAGGAGGAGGACTCGGTTCCGTAGTTCACGGAGCCGTAGTCGTAGCACATCCGCTGCAAAAACGGGCGGTACCATTTATTGTAGCCGGAGTAGAACGCGGTGGCGCAGGCGCCGTATTTCTCCCGGACTTCCTTGAGCTTGGGGATGATCTCGTCCCACGCCTCTTCCCAGGTGATGGGCTCGAACTTGCCCTCGCCCCGCTCGCCCACCCGGCGGAGGGGGGTGAGGATCCGGTCCTTCCTGTAGATGTACTGCCGGTTGGACTGCCCCTTGGGACACAGCAGGCCGTGGTTGGTGGGGTGGCCGTCAGTGCCCTCCACTTTGATGATCTTCCCGTCCTTCACGTAGCAGGTGACGCCGCAGTGGGGGCCGGGAGCACACACGTCGCAGAAGCTGTTGCGGGTGATGATGCCGGTGTCCTCGCCGGGGATCTTACTGTGCAGCTTTTCTTCCAGCGTGCTCATGCCTTGGCACCTCCCTCAAACAGCGTCAGAAATTCGTCGGTAAAGCCCTCCCGGGCCAGCATGCCCCGCAGCGCGGTGGGCAGGGGCGCGTTGTTGCCGGTAAAACGGTTCATCATGTAGTTTTTGACCACGCCGCTGATGTGGTAGCTGTCCAGCATGTTCACGCACATGAGCTGCCCGCCGACCACCACGGCCTTGACGTAGCGGTCGTCGGTGGGCTTGCCGATGGTGTGGATCTCGCCCTTGGCGTTGACGTCGCCGAAGGAGATGAAGTCCATGCCCATGAAGTGGGTGATGTTGTGGAGGATATTGCCGGAGAACACCGCGGGGTCTCCCGCCATACAGTGTCCGGCGGTCTGGCCCTGATAGGCGGCGTTGGCCCACAGGCCGATGATCTGGTGGCCGCCGGTCATGATGTTGCGGCCCTCGCAGCAGTCGCCCGCGGCGTAAATGCCGGGGACGGAGGTCTCCATGCTGTCGTTGACCACGATGCCGCGGTTTACCTCCAGCCCGGCTTCCCGGGCCAGTACGGTGCGGGCGCGAGTGCCGATGCACAGCACCAGCAGGTCGCTGGTCACCGGCTCACCCTCGGCAAAGGAGGTGATGACGCAGTCTGGCCGCTCCTCGGCCTTGGTTACGGCGGCGCCGAAGCGCAGCGCGATGCCCTTTTCCGTCAGCCGCCGCTCGATCTCGGCGGACACGTCGTCGAAGGCGGACAGCGGAAAAATACGGTCAGCCATGTCGGCCAGTGTGCAGGCAAGCCCCTCCTCCTGACACAGCTCCACGATCTTGATACCCACCATGGAGCCGCCGATGACGGTGACGGAGCGGATGTCGCCCTTGCCCAGCCGGTTCCGGAGGGCCTGCGCGTCGGCCACCGTGCGCATGCACAGCACCCGGCCGCCCACGGTGACGCCCAGCGGGGGTACCACCGGGTCCGCCCCGGTGGCCAGCAGGATAGCGTCAAAGGACTGGCTGCTGCCGTCGTCGCAGGTCAGCGTTTTCGTCTCCGCGTCCAGCTTCGTCACCGCCACGCCGCTGTGGATCACCGGAGAATAGCGCTTTTCGATCTCCTCCAGCGTCCCGAAGGGGAACAGCGCTTCGAAGGGGATGCGCCCGGCGGCGTAATAGGTGGTGAGCATGGGGTTGGCCGGCGGCTGGGCCAGATCGGAGTAGACGTGGATCTCCGCGTCCATGTCGCTCTCCCGCAGGGCGGTGAGCGCCTGATAGCCCGCACATCCGAATCCAACGATGGCATAGCGTTTTGTCATCCTTAACACCTGACTTTCAATCGGAATTTGCGTTTATTTCGGAATATGCCCCAATTCTTTGGCCACGATGCCGAACAGGTCCTTCAGGAACGGCGTCATCGGAGCGTTGGGGTCATAGATACAGCCATAGGATATGGTGACCGTCTTTTCCAGCGGGACGGCCTTGATGGGACATTTGGAGTAGTGGTCCCGGAGAGCGGAGGTCAGCCCCGCGGCCCGGTTGCGGCACACCATGTCCCGGCAGAGGTCGTAACTGGAAACATGGAGGGCTACCACAGGCTCCGCACCCGGCTCCAGCAGATTTTTGGCCATCAGGACCTCCGTGCTGCACAGGGCCAGCGGAGTAGCGGCAAGTTCGGCAGGAGAGATCTTCTCCCGGGAAGCCAGCGGAGAATGCTCCGCCACCCCCAGCATCAGATCCTCCTGAAAATAGTGGTCGAACACCAGCTCGCCGCTGCTCAGCCGCAGGGACTGCGCCTCGTGGAAGGTGGTCATGCTGGTGATGCCCACGGAATTTTCCGTAAATTCCACCTCGTCTGCGATCTCCGGCGGGGCCAGCTCCACCACGTTCAGGTGAATGCCGGGGTAGCGCAGGTTCAGGGCGGACAGCACATTGGACAGCAGCGTGGCAGAAATGAGCTGAGAGGTATAAATGTGGTAGTCTACCGGCGGCATGCCTTCCTGACTGCTGCTGCCGCGGCTGATCTCGTTGAGCATCCGCTGGTAGAGGGCATCCACTTCCCTTGCCCGGGCCACCACCACCTCGCCCACGTCGGTGAGCAGGATGCGATTGTTGCTGCGGTGGAACAGCGTGACGCCCAGTTCTTTTTCAAGGTTGCTGATGATGCGGCTCAGGCCTTGCTGGGTTATGTAGCAGGCCTCCGCCGCCTGACTGATGGAACCGATGTCAGCCACCTGGATCAGGTATCTCAGATCCTCCATGCGCATGATGCGTTCCTCCTTACAAATATTCCTGCCCACATTATAACACAAAGGAATGCAAGGAGGGGGCATTCTCTATCACAAATATAACAAGAAGCATCTGTGAACGCAAACAAGGTATGGTTGTATCGTTGACAACAAAGGACTGTTGGCCGCAAAAGAATGCAAATGATATGATATCGTTGAGAAAATAACCGGAAAAGCGACGGCTTTCCGGTCATACATTTATGAGGTGAACACTATGAACGAAGCAAAAATGAGAAAGTACGCCAACCTGCTTATCCGCCGGGGCGTCAATCTCCAGCCCGGCCAGCTCCTGTATGTGGAAGCTGTCACCGAGGCTGAGCCTTTCATCACCCTGCTGGCCGAGGAGGCCTTTGCCGTGGGCGGCAGCGATGTGGCCGTCAACTGGATCTGCAGCGGCCTTGACCGGGTCCGCATGGAGAACGCCGGGTGCAGCCTCTCCCCCAACCCCGCCCAGCAGTACACCAATGACTGGCTCATTGAAAACCGCGCGGCCTACCTCCGTCTGGACTCTCCGGAGCTCCATGTGTTCGACGGCGTCCCCGCCGGCCGCATTCAGGAGAAGTCCGCCGGTGAGCGCGCCCTGCGCACTGCCTTCCGCGAGAAGGGCACCGCCCAGAACTCCATCGCCTGCGTGCCCACCCTCACTTGGGCGAAGAGCGTGTACCCCGATCTCGCCCCCGAGGAGGCCCTGGAGCGCCTGTGGGAGGCCGTCTTTGCCTGCACCTTCGTCAACGAGGACGACCCCGTGGCCGCGTGGGATGAGACCTACCGGAAGATCGTGGAGCGCCGCGCCTATCTGGAGGGCAAGCAGTACAAGAAGCTCCACCTGAAGAGCGCAAAGACCGACCTCGTCCTCGGCATGCCCGAGCATCACATCTGGGAGGGCGGTGGCGTCACCGATC
>CAKUKL010000169.1 GCA_934662925.1 uncultured Oscillospiraceae bacterium
GGAGGAGGTGGCCCGGGAGGCCCAGCGGCTGGTGGTCATCTCCAACGGCACCATTCCCTTCTCCGGAAGTCCGGCGGAGGTGTTCGCCCACGGGCCGGAGCTGGAACAGCTGGGCCTCGGCGTGCCCGCCATGACGAAAGTCTTTGCCCGGCTGCGGGCGGCGGGGATCGACGTGCCCGCATCGGTCTACACCATTGAGCAGGCCCGGGACGCGGTGCTGGCCGCGCTGGCCGTGAAACACGGAAAGGGGGCGGAGTAAATGGCCCTCAAGGATATCACGCTGGGGCAGTATTTCCCCGGAAATTCCCCCGTTCACCGGCTTGACCCCCGGGCCAAGCTCATCTCCGTCATCTGCTATATCGTGGCGCTGTTCCTCGCCAAGTGGTGGGTGACCTACGGCATCATGCTGCTGGTACTGGTGCTGGCCGTCAAAATTTCCACCGTGTCCCCCAAGGCCATCGTCCGGGGGATGAAGCCGGTGGTGTTCCTGCGGGTCTTTACCGCGGTGCTCAACGTGCTGTACTACCCCGGCGCCCACGAGATCTGCTCCTTCTGGGTGTTCACCATCTCGTGGGAGGGCATCCGCCACGCGTTCCTCATGGTGGTGCGCATCATGATGCTGCTGTCCTGCACCTTCCTGCTGACCTACACCACCTCCCCGCTGGACCTCACCGACGGCATGGAGTCCCTCATGTCCCCGCTGAAAGCCATCCACGTCCCCGTCCACGAGCTGTCCATGATGATGTCCATCGCCCTGCGGTTCATACCCGCCCTCATTGAGGAGACGGACAAGATCATGTCCGCCCAGCGGGCCCGGGGCGCGGACTTTGACAGCGGGAACCTCATCCAGAAGGCCAAGGCCCTCATCCCACTGCTGGTGCCACTGTTCGTCTCCGCCTTCCGGCGGGCGGACGAGCTGGCCACCGCCATGGAGTGCCGCTGCTATCACGGCGGCGAGGGCCGCACCCGCTTAAAGCAGCTGCGCTGCCGCCCCGCCGACTGGGGCACCATGGCGGCGTTTCTGGCGCTGTGCGTCATCATCGGCGTGCTGGGCCGCCGGTTCGGACTGTGAGCCGCTTATCTGATACGAAAGGCTGTGTACCCTTGGAGAAACGCAACATCGCCCTGCGCCTGAGCTACACCGGCACCGCCTACCACGGCTGGCAGGTGCAGAAAAACGCCGTCTCCGTGGCGGAGACGCTGGAAAAGGCCCTGTCCTCCGTGGTGTGCCACCCGGTGAAGGTCACCGGTGCGGGCCGCACCGACGCCGGCGTCCACGCCCGCACCTATATCGCCAATTTTCGCACCACCTCCGGCATCCCCACCGAGCGGCTGCCGTTGGCTGTAAACACCCGTCTGCCTGACGACATCGTGGTGTCCAAGGCCACGGTGGTGCCCGATGGCTTCAACGCCATCGGCTCCTGCCTGAAAAAGGAGTATACTTACCGCATTTACAACTCCCGCATCCGGGACCCGTTTTATGTGAACCGGGTGTGGTTCTACCCCAAGCTGCTGGACGAGAACATCATGGCCGAAGCCGCCCGCCAGTTCGTGGGCACCCACGACTTCGCCGCCGTCCGCTCCGTGGGCACCGAGACGAAGACGACGGTCCGCACCGTCCACTACTTTGAGGTGGAGCGCCGGGGGAAGATCATTGACTGCCGGGTGTGCGCCGACGGCTTCCTTTACAATATGGTCCGGGCCATGGTGGGCACCTGCATCTATGCCGCCGAGGGCAAGCTGGACCCGAAGGACATTCCGGACATTCTGGCCTCCCGGAACCGGACGCTGGCCGGGCCTACCGCCCCGCCGGACGGGCTGTATATGACGAACCTGTGGTATGAGGAGGATGTTCTGTAAGCGCGGAACGCGCTGAAGGAACATCGCAAAGGGCGAAGCCCTTTGCACCTCTTTTCTTTCACGAAAGAAGTAAAGCGTAAGGGGTTCGCCCCTTGGGGCGACCTACTTTCTGCTCGTGCAGAAAGTAGGCAAAGACACGTTCAGGGGCGAAAATACGGATTCGACATCGGGCGCTGAGGTTCGCGCCCTCGCTCATAGTATTTTCCCCCTGAAAACCCCCAGAGTTTACGGGGGCGCAGTCAAAGAGTGCAGCGTTCTATTACCGGCGCAGGGTAATCTGACACGCGAAGCCGCTGATTATCGCTGCCGCTCCAATGGTGGTCGTTATAGTCAATCGGGCCAACGGTCAGCGCCTACAAGGCGCGGGCATTTCTGCGGAAATGCCTTACCGCTGACGCGGCGCGCCTTCCGGGAAAACCAGTTTTCCCGGAAACCCTTTCCGCCCTACGGGGTGGACGAAGGATTTAATATGATGTCGATAGGCCGCCGGTGTAGCGGCGCTATCGAGCACCAATATCGCAAGTCAGCACCAGCGCAGCGGCAGCGGAAAGAGAACGGCAGCGTCTTACCGAAGTAGTCTGCAGAACTTCTGCGGCATAGCAATAGCAAGGCTATGCCAGTCCCCTTCTAAGGGGTACACAGGGGATTATCCCCTGTGCGTGCTTTTGGTGACTTTTCGCACGAACGAAAAGTCACCCCAGCGGAGCGTCCGCGGAGGACGCACCACTCCATTTCGCCGGAGTAACGGCGAATTCTATCCCAAGAATGGGGTCGAGAAAATCCGTTCCCCCAAAGGGCGCAGCCCTTTGGCTTTTTGCATCCTTTTTGTGCGTACAAAAAGGATGTCGCCGTCAGGCGAAACCTGACGCTTTGCTTCTTTCGTGAAAGAAAAAAGCGGCAGCAGGGCTTCGCCCTGCAAATCAGAAAGGAATCCCATGGACGAACGCACCCAACAACCGAATACCCCCCAGCCCGCAAAAAAGGAAAAGCCGCCGAAAAAAAAGCCCGGCTTTCTGGTGCGGGTCGTGCTCTTCCTCATCGCGCTGGTCATGGTGCTTATCGCCGTGGCGCTGGTAGCCTTCCGGGACACGCTGAACCTCGACTCCCTCAAGCGGTGGTTCACCTACCGGACGCTGGTGCTGTCCGACAGCGGGCAGGCCGCGGCCTTCCGCTATGACGGCGAACTCACCGACACCTTCACCGTTCTGGACGGCGACCTGCTGGTATGCTCCAAAAACGCCATCTCCCTCTACTCCGGCAGCGGCACCCAGTACGTCAGCCAGCCGGTGGCGCTGGACAACCCGGTGGTGGACGCCAACGGCTCGCTGGCCGTGGTGTACGACGCCGGCGGCTCCGACCTGTACATTCTGGGCCAGCGGTCCCTTATCTGGTCCGTCCACGACCTTGATTCCATTCTGGCCGCCCACCTGAACCGGAACGGCCAGCTCACCGTGGTCACCCAGGCCAGCGGCTACCGGGGCGCGGTGACGGTGTACGACAACACCTACGCGCCGGTGGTCAGCGTCCGGCTGTCCTCCGCCTTCGTCATGGACGCCGCCCTGTCCGACGACGGGCGCACGCTGGCCATCCTCACCATCGGCCAGCAGAGCGGCGATTTCACCTCCACGCTGGAGCTGTATACCCTCAACTCCGCCGCGGGCACGGCGGATCAGGCGGAGGACTTCACCCCCGACCTCACCGCCGATCTGGGCGGCAACGTCATCCTCGCCCTGCGGCACACCGCCGACAAGATCTGGGCGCTGGGCGACCGGGGGCTGTCCGTCACCGACCACACCGGGGCCACCGCGTCGCTGGACTGGTCGGACCGCTACCTCAAGCTCTACGACCTGTCCGGCAACGGCTTCGCCGTGGCGCTGCTGGGCAAATACCGGGCGGGCAGTCAGGCCACTCTCCGGGTCATCGATGACACCGGCGCCCTCACCGGTTCGCTGGAACTGAGCGAACAGGTGCTGTCCCTGTCGGCGGCGGGGCAGTACTTCGCCGTCCTCACCGGCGACCGGCTGGACATCTACACCTCCGACCTGTCGCTGTACGCCTCGCTGGAGGGCACGCAGGGCGCACGGAAGGTGGTCCTCATGAGCGACGGCTCCGCCATTCTCATCTCCGCGGAGACCGCCAGCTTCTACGTTCCCAACTGACACAGCTTCGTTTTCCACTGATACGGGAGGTGCGATATGCAAGCCTATATCATCGACATCGTCATCATTCTGGTGCTGGCCTTTTGCGTCTGGCGCGGCGCGAAAAAGGGGCTGATCCTGACGCTGTTCAGCCTGCTGGCCATCTTCGTGGCATTTTTCGGGGCAAAGGCGGTGGCCACGAACTTCGCAAAGCCCGTGGCCAACATCATCCGGCCCTCCATCCAGCTGACCATTGAGGGCGTCATCACCGGCAAGACCCCGGCGGACCTCCCGGCGGCCAGTCCCGCCCCCTCCGAGAGCCAGCCGGACAGCTC
>CAKUKL010000170.1 GCA_934662925.1 uncultured Oscillospiraceae bacterium
TCCCAGCCCCAGACCAGCTTCGCGCCCTCCGCCAGCAGCGGCCATGCCAGCGTCTTTCCGTCCGTCCCCCGGCGGCCAAAAAGCCATGTCATCGTTCTCCCTCCCCTTCCTTATATATTATAAATATACCGCGCAAAAAAACAAGCGCCGTTCCCATGGGAACGGCACCCGTTTCGTTCGTTTTCCTATGATCTTACAGCCAGTTGACCGTGCCCTCGCGGCGGGGGGCGGGTTCAGGGTTCTCCGCGCCGTAGCCCACGGACAGGGCGAAATTGGGTACGAAGCCCGCGGGAATGCCCAGCTTCTCCTTCAGCTTTTCGCCGCCGGGGGCGTTGAGACACACCTGATAGGACGCCAGATAGCAGCTGTCCAGCCCCAGGCTCTTGGCGGCGATGGCCATGTTCTCCACGGCGTTGGCGCAGCTGGCCACGGTGTTGGGATCGGTGCCCTCGCCGGACACCAGAATGGCACAGGGCGCACCGCGGTAGGTATCAAAGGTGCCGTTCCGGATCATCTCCAGCACGGGGGCGGGGGTGTTGGGGTCGGCCTGCATGATGGCCTTGTTGCCCTCGTTCAGCTCGTCCAGCACGGCCTTGTCGGTAACTACGGTGAAATGCCACGGCTGAAAGCCCATGGCGGACGCGGCGTACTGGCCGCACTTGACCAGCGTCTCCAGATCCTCGCGGCTGACGGGCTTATCCTCATACTTGCGCACCGCGCGGCGCTCCAGAATGGTCTTGATGACTTCGTTCATATCAGCAGCCTCCGTTCGAATTTTTTGGCAATGTATATTATACCGTATCCCCGTTCCGGGTGCAAGCAGGTAATACAACCGAACCTTTCCCGGATCTTCTGTGCACAAAAAATCAAACAATCAGCGGATTGCCTAAATTTTAACGATCAAATTCGGCTTTATCCACAATAGACGCACCAACTTCCGAAATCTATAATATGTATTAAATAAACCGTGCCGGGGCGTTTTGTGCCGGAATTGTTGGACATTTCCCCAATTTTGTCTACATTTCGGGTCCAACTCGCCGCACCTCCGGCAAGGGCGTCCGGAACGCGCCCAAGCGGGGAGAAAGGATGAAGAAAGCTATGTCACTGCTTACGCGGCTGCACCGGCCTGGCGGCGTGCACCTGCCGCACCACAAGGAAGCCGCCGGCGAGCCGACAGAGAAGATGCCGCTGCCCAAGGAGATCGTGCTCCCAATGGGCCAGCACATCGGCGCGCCGTGCAAACCCGTGGTCAAGAAGGGCGACCACGTGGACGTGGGCACACTGGTGGGCGAACCCGGCGGCTTTGTCAGCTCCGGGATCTACTCCGGCGTGTCCGGCACCGTGAAAAAGGTAGACACGATCTACTACAACACCAACACAACGGCCACCGTTGTGGTCATCGAACCTGATGGGCTCCAGACCGTTGACCCGGCCATCCATCCGCCGGTGGTCACGGACCGGGAGTCCTTTATTCAGGCTGTCCGGGACTGCGGTCTGGTCGGTCTGGGCGGCGCGGGCTTCCCCACGGCGGTCAAGCTGGCCCCCAAGAACCTCAACAAGATCGACACCCTCATCATCAACGCCGCTGAGTGCGAGCCCTACCTCACCTCCGACCACCGGGAGATGCTCGAGTGCGCCGACGACATCGTCAAGGGCATCGACGCCATCCTCCAGTGGCTGGCCCTGCCCGCCTGCGTCATCGCCATCGAGAACAACAAGCCCGACGCCATCGCCCTGATGAAGGAAAAGACCGCCCACATGTCCAAGGTCACGGTGCAGGCCCTGCCCTCCACCTACCCCCAGGGCGCTGAAAAGGTCATCATCTACTCCGTCACCGGCCGGGAGCTGCCCCGGGGCGCTCTGCCCGCCGACGTGGGCGTCATCGTGGACAACGTCACCACCGTGGCCGCCATCGGCCGCTATCTGGACACGGGTATGCCCCTGACCACCAAGCGGCTGACCGTCGCCGGCGACGTCTTCGCCAAGCCCCGCAATGTGGAGGTCGTGGTGGGCACCCTCATCGGCGACGTCATCAACTACTGCGAGCCCATTGCCGAGCCCCGGAAGATCATCAGCGGCGGCCCCATGATGGGCACGAGCCAGATGGACGTCAACTACCCCATCACCAAACAGAACAACGGCCTGCTGGCCTTCAGCGAAAAGCTGGCCGCCGTGCCCGAGCCCACCCCCAGCATCCGCTGCGCCCGCTGCATCTCCGCCTGCCCCGCCGGGCTGAGCCCCGTGGAGATCCACGACGCCTACCACAAGTTCGATCTGGACGCCGTGGTGGAGCTGGACGCCGACCTGTGCATGGGCTGCGGCTGCTGCAGCTACATCTGCCCCGCCAAGCGGCAGCTCACGCAGGCCGTCACGCTGGCCCGGGATCTTATGAAGGAAAGGGGTCTGAAAAAGAATGGTTAATCAGGTAAGCCATCTGGCGGTCTCCCCCAACCCCCACATCCGCTCCGGCGCCACCACCCAGAAGATCATGCTCACCGTGGTCATCTCCCTGCTGCCCGCGCTGGTGGCCAGCGTGATCATCTTCGGCTTCCGGGCGCTGCTGCTCACCGCCGTCACCGTGGTTTCCGCGGTGCTCTTCGAGTATTTCTGGTGCATGATCCGGCACCAGCCCAGCAGTGTGAGCGACTGCTCCGCCATCGTCACCGGCCTGCTGCTGGCCTTCAACCTGCCCGCCACCCTGCCCCTGTGGATGGCCGTGGTCGGCTCCTTCGTGGCCATCGTCATCACCAAGGAGCTGTTCGGCGGCATCGGCCGCAACTTCGCCAACCCCGCCATCGTGGGCCGCATGGTGCTGGCCGTGTCCTTCACCGGGCGCATGACCAACTATGCCTTCCCCGCCACCCTGTCCGGCGTGGACGCCCTGTCCTCCGCCACCCCGCTGGCCGTGGCCGGCTCCGTCAAGCTGCCCTACCTCGACCTGTTTCTGGGCACTCACGGCGGCGTGCTGGGCGAGACCTGCGCCCTTGCCCTGCTCATCGGCGGCATCTTCCTCATCGCCACCCGCACCATCAAGGCCACCATCCCTGTGACCTATCTGGCCACCGTGGCGGTCATCAGCCTGCTCACCGGCCATGACATTCTGGTGCAGCTGCTCAGCGGCGGCCTGCTGCTGGGCGCCTTCTTCATGGCCACCGACTATACCACCAGCCCCTACACCACCAAGGGACAGATTGTCTATGGCCTGGGTCTGGGCATCATCACCTGCGGCATCCGCTTCTGGGGCAACATGGCCGAGGGCGTCAGCTACTCCATCCTCATCATGAACCTGCTGGTGCCCTACATCAACGTGCTGACCCGCAACCGGCCCCTGGGAACTGGAGGTGCCAAGAAATGAACGCGAAACAGTCTACCTGGAACGATATGATCAAGCCCGTCGTGGTGCTGCTGGTCATCTGTCTGGTGGCCGGCCTTGCGCTGGCCGTGGTCAACTCCGTCACGGCCCCCATCATCGCCGAGCACACCGAGGCGGAGAAGCAGGCCACCTACCGGGCCCTGCTGCCCGAAGCGGACAGCTTCACCGACCTTGCCACCACCGTGGACGGCGTCTCCGCCGCCATGAAGGCAAACAACGGCGCGGGCTACATCGTCGCCGCCTCCGCCAAGGGCTATAAGAGCAGTGTCACCGCCACCGTGGCCTTCGACAACGACGGCAATATCCTGAGCCTCGCCATGGATGCCAGCGGCGAGACCACCGGCATCGGCACCCGCGTGGCGGGCGGCGAGTTCGTCGAGCAGTTCAGCGGTAAGGCCGCCGAGCAGTTCGACATCTCCGGCGTCGATACCGTCACCGGCGCGACCTACTCCAGCCGCGGCGCCGTCAACGCCATCAATCTGGCCGTTCAGGCCTATCAGGAAGTAAGGGGGAACTGACCATGAGCAAAAAAATTCAGATCCTCACCAACGGCCTGCTGAAGGAAAATCCCTCTCTCCGTCTGGTGCTGGGCACCTGTCCCACGCTGGCCATCACCACCATGGCCATGAACGGTCTGGGCATGGGTCTGGCCGCTACCTTCGTTTTGATCTGCTCCAACGTGGCCATTTCCGCCCTGCGGAAGGTCATTCCCGACAAGGTGCGCCTGCCGGCGTTCATCACCATCATCGCCAGCTTCGTCACCGTGCTGATGATGCTGGTCAAGGCCTTCGTCCCCGCGCTGGACAAGGCGCTGGGCGTGTACCTGCCGCTGATCGTCGTCAACTGCATCATCCTCGGCCGGGCCGAGCTGTTCGCCTCCAAGAACCCCGTGCTGGACTCCGCGCTGGACGGCCTCGGCATGGGTCTGGGCTTCACCCTGACCC
>CAKUKL010000171.1 GCA_934662925.1 uncultured Oscillospiraceae bacterium
GCCGAAAGGCGGCTCAAAAATGATAAAAACCACCCCGCACCCTTTTCGGGAGCGCGGGGTGGTTTTCGTTTTTGAAAAAAGTTTCCGCCGGTCTCTGAAAACGGAAACCGGCGCTTTTCCTGCTGCCGTGGCATACCGGCGCACCCCGTCGCATACAGTTTGTCCGAGGTGAACATCATGCGAAAGAATCGGACAAGATCACGGCTGCCCGCCGTTCTGCGGCGGGGCACGGCGCTGTTTCTGGCCATGGCGGCGGCGTGGCTGCTGTGGCTCACCGCCGACTTCGGCGCGGCGGCCAAGGCGCTGGGCGGACTGCTGGACAGCGCGGGGGTGGCGGCGGCCCTGCTGTCCGCCGAGCTGGGGGACACCGGCGGGGAGACCCTGTCCGGCGTGGACCGGCTGGCCCTGAGCCAGTCCTCCCTGCTGTGGGCCAATTTCGATGCGCTGACCGGGCCAAAGGACGCGCCGTCGCCGGAGCCGTCCCCCTCCGCCAGCGAAAGCCCGGCCCCCTTTCCCTCCGCCGCGCCGTCGCCCTCCGTCAGCCCGGAGGTGACGGCCACCACCGCGCCGGAGGATATCGTGGGCCGCACCATGGTGCCCGGTTCCTCCAGCCGCTATGTCAGCGAAAACGGCATTTACATCTATAATTACACCGACTATACGCTGGACATCGCCCAGCTGGAAGCGGACAGCCCCAAATTAAATTTGAGCGAGTCCGAAGGCCCTCAGATCCTCATCTACCACTCCCACACCACCGAAGCCTACACCATGGACGGTACCGACGTGTACGTGGAGAGCGACACCTCCCGCACCACCGACCCCAACTTCAACATGATCCGCGTCGGCGAGGAGATGAAGAAGGTCTTTGAAGCCGCGGGGCTGGAGGTCGTCCACGACGACACCCTCTACGACTACCCGGTATACACCGGCTCTTACGGCCGCTCCGCCGAGGGGGTGGCGGACATGCTGAAAAAATACCCCACCATCAAACTGGTGCTGGACGTCCACCGAGACGCGCTGGCGGGGTCGGACGGCACGGTCTACAAGACTGTGGCCGGGACGGTGGAGCACTGCGCTCAGGTCATGATGGTGGTGGGCAGCGACGCCGGGGGCCAGACCCATGACACATGGCGGCAGAACCTGTCGCTGGCGGTGGGGCTTCAGCGGGCGGTCTCCGGCCAGTACGGCACCCTCATCCGGCCCATCGTCCTGCGCTCCTCCCGGTTCAACCAGCAGATGAGCACCGGGGCCATCCTCGTGGAGGTGGGCTCCCACGGGAACACTCTTCAGGAGGCGATCGCCGCTGCCCGGCTCTTTGCCCGGACGGTGGCAGAATATGTGAAATAAGTCCCTGTTTTTGACGCGAATCAGGAGTTTGTCATGGTTAACCACTAAAATTGTGCAAAATTCATGCAGGTTAGCGTTGACTTTCCCTTTGGAGGTCACTATACTGAAGCTGGAGGAAGGGTTAGGTGATACTGAACGATCGAGGAGCGATAACGTATGATCAAGACAGTTTTTTCCGTAGACGGCATGGCCTGCTCCATGTGTGAGGCCCACGTCAACGACGCCATTCGTAAGGCCGTCGGTAAGGTGAAGAAGGTCACCTCCTCCCACAACAAGGGCACCAGCGAGGTCATCTCCGAGGAGCCGCTGGACGAGGCCGCGGTGCGTCAGGCCATTGAGGCCACCGGTTACCGGGTCACCGGGGTGGAGAGCGGGCCCTACGAGAAGAAGGGACTGTTTTCCTTCGGAAAAAAGTAACCTGTCCGGCGGGCTGGACCGCCCTGCCGGGAACATAGAAAAAATATCAGGAGGAATTTACCATGAAGACTTATAAGAGCCTTGCCCTGTTCGCGGGCGGCGTGCTGTTCGGCACGGCCGGCATTAAGCTGCTCACCAGCAAGGACGCCAAGAAGGCGTATACCCACACCACCGCCGCCGTGCTGCGGATGAAGGACTCCGTTATGAACACCGTCACCACCGTTCAGGAGAACGCCTCTGACATTCTGGCTTCCGCCAAGGACATCAACGAGGAGCGTGCTCAGGCGGAAGAGGCGGCCGAGTCCGGCGAGTGCGACTGCGCCTGCGATCAGACCGAGGGCGAGTAAAAAAGCGCGGGAGGGCTGCCGTCACGGCGGCCCTCCTTTTTCCATTGGAGGCTGTTATGAAATTCAAGATCAAGCATGAGAGCCGGGGCCGCATCCGCGTCCAGATGGTCCAGAGCCGCATGACGCTGGAGCAGGCCGACCTGCTGGAGGCGTGGCTCCAGAATCTCCCCGGCGTGGATCAGGCGGCGGTGCACGAGCGCACCTGCTGCGCCATCATTACCTATAAGGGGGAGCGCCGGGACGTTCTGCGTGCCCTTCGGGGCTTCTCCTACGAGGACGAGAGCGTGAAGAGTCTGGCGGGCATCCGCAGCAGCCGGGCCATCAACCGCACCTATCAGGAAAAGCTGGTGTGGATGGTGTCCTTCAAGGCCTTCCGCACCCTGTTCTTCCCCGCCCCCCTGCGGGCGGCCTACACCATCGTGAAGTCCGTGCCCTATATGTACCGGGCGGCCCGATGCCTGCTGCGGCGGCAGCTCCACGTGGAGGTGCTGGACGGCATTTCCGTAGGCATCTCCGTGTTCCGGCAGGACTTCGGCACCGCGGGTTCCGTCATGTTCCTGCTGGGGCTGGGCGAGCTGCTGGAGGAGTGGACCCACAAGAAATCGGTGGAGGATCTGGCCCGGAGCATGTCGCTGAACATCGACCGGGTGTGGCTGAAAACGCCGGACGGCGAGGTGCAGGTGCCCCTGAGCCAGATCCGCCCCGGCGACGAGATCTGCGTCCGGGTGGGCGGCGTCATCCCGCTGGACGGCACTCTTGTGGACGGCGAGGTCATGGTCAATCAGGCCTCCCTCACCGGCGAGTCCGTCCCCGTGCCCAAGCGGCCGGGCACCGCCGTGTACGCCGGCACCGTGGTGGAGGAGGGCGAGTGCGTCCTGTCCGTCACCCAGCAGTCCGGCGATGGCCGGTACGACAAGATCGTGTCCATGATCGAGCAGTCGGAGAAGCTGAAATCCGCCGCCGAGGACAAGGCGTCCAATCTGGCGGACAAGCTGGTACCCTACACGCTGGCGGGCAGCGCGCTGGTCTATCTGCTGACCCGGAACGTCACCCGGGCGCTGTCCGTGCTGATGGTGGACTTCTCCTGTGCGCTGAAGCTGTCCATGCCGCTGGCGGTGCTGTCCGCCATGCGGGAGGCCAGCGCCTGCCATGCCACCGTCAAGGGCGGCAAGTATCTGGAGGCCATGGCCGCGGCGGATACCATCGTGTTCGACAAGACCGGCACCCTCACCCACGCCACCCCCGTGGTGGCCCGGGTCATCCCCTTCGGCGGGCGGGACGGGACGGAGATGCTCCGTCTAGCCGCCTGTCTGGAGGAGCACTTCCCCCACTCCATGGCCAACGCCGTGGTGCAGGCCGCCCGGGACCGGAACCTCTCCCACGAGGAGATGCACTCCGAGGTGGAGTATCTGGTGGCCCACGGCATCGCCAGCACCGTCTCCGGCCACCGGGTCATCATCGGCAGCGCCCACTTCGTCTTTGAGGACGAGCACTGCACCGTCCCGCCGGAGGATCAGGCGGTGTTCGACAGCCTGCCCGAGGAGTTCAGCCACCTGTACCTCGCCATCGGCGGCGTGCTGGCGGCGGTGATCTGCATTTCAGACCCCCTGCGGGACGAGGCCGCCGACGTGGTGTCCGCCCTGCGGGCGCTGGGGCTGAAGAAGATCGTCATGCTCACCGGCGACAGCGAGCGCACCGCCGCCGCCATCGCCGCCCAGGTGGGGGTGGACGAGTACCGCTCCGAGGTCCTGCCCGAGGACAAGGCCCGCTATGTGGAGGAGGCCCGGGCTGCGGGCCATACCGTCATCATGCTGGGCGACGGCATCAACGACTCCCCCGCCCTGTCCGCCGCCAACGTGGGCATCGCCGTCAGCGACGGCGCGGCCATCGCCCGGGAGATCGCCGACGTGACCATTGCCGCCAACGACCTGTACGAGCTGGTGAAGCTGCGCTTCCTGTCCCAGTGCCTCATGCGGCGCATCCGCTCCAACTACCGGTTCGTCATCGGCTTCAACGGCGGGCTCATCGCGTTGGGCGCGCTGGGCATCCTGCCCCCCGCCACCTCCGCCATGCTCCACAACCTGTCCACCCTCGGGGTGAGCCTGCGGAGCATGACCAATCTGGCGTCCGTCTACCCCGCCCGGGCGCTGCCGGAAAAAACTTGATCCAAACATACACAAAAACGCCGGAGACTGTGGAAAAG
>CAKUKL010000172.1 GCA_934662925.1 uncultured Oscillospiraceae bacterium
CCTTTTTGATCGTTACGCACAAAAAGGGGCCGCCGGGAATTCCCGGCGGCCCGCTGTTTACTCTATCAATCTCCGTCCTCGATGAGGCCGTAGCCGCCGTCGTTCCGGCGGTACACCACGGCAAACGCCCCGTCCGCTTCATTCCGGAAGGCAAAGAACGTGTGGCCCAACAGATCCATCTGCAAAACGGCCTCGTCCACGGTCATGGGCTTGAAGGGGAAGCGCTTGGTGCGCACCACCTCAAAGCTCTCCTCCTCTTCCTCCGGCACGAAGGTGGACAGCTCCTCCGCCGGCACCGTCCGCTCGAACGCGTCCTGACGCAGGCGCTTTTCCAAACGGGCCTTGTGTTTGCGAAGCTGGCGTTCCATGGAGGTGACAGCCGCATCGATGGAGGCGAACATATCCGAAGTGCTCTCAGATACCCGCAGGATGGTGCCGCCGGAACGGATGGTCAGCTCCACCTTGTTGCGGTCCTTCTCGACGCTGAAAACCAGATTGGCCTCGGCCTCCGTCCTGAAATAGCGGTCCAGCTTGCCCACCTTTTTCTCCGCATAGTCCCGGACCTTCTGGGGCAGGTTGACCTTCTTCTCTGTGAACGTAAACTTCATGTGCTCAGCTCCTTTCACCCCGAAGGGGTGTGGTCGAAAGCATCTCTTCTGCTTTCTTGGTGCTATTGTAGCACACCTTCTGCGCGATTTCCATAGTTTTTGCGCAAATTTCACAAAAAGTTCAAAAGCGCCGGACAGCCGCCCGGCGCTTTTGCTCACAGATCCTTGAACAGGCGGGTATCGTATACCGCCATGTCGTCCTCGAGATAGAACCGCAGCAGCGGCTCGTGGTCCCGGTTGGCCGCGATGAGCATCATCCGGCCCACGCCCTCGCGCCGCAGCTCGTCCTCCACGGCGTGCAGCAGCACCCGGCCGATGCCCTCGCTCCGGCGGCCGACCGTGACGTACAGCTCCTCCAGCTCGAACCACCGGTCTCCGGTCTTCTGGATGCTGGAGTCCCGCTTGGCCGTCTCCATCTGCCCGGCGGCGTAGCCGATCACATTCCCGTCCAGCTCCGCCACCCAGATCCGGTACCCCTTCAGGTCGGCCAGTTCATCGGCGTGATAGCCGTAGGTGATGCCCTCGTCCGCCCACTGGCGGGACAGCCGCAGCACCGCCAGCCGGTCGCCGTCCGCCATAGGACGGATGACGGCCTCCGGCCCCCGCCGCTCCGCCCGCTCAGGCAGGGCGCCCTTGGTGCCCACGCAGCGGTTGATGGGCGTGCCCATGCTGTGGAATTTCTCCTCATAGTCGGTCATCACGCCGCACACGCCGTGCTCGTGGAGGTTCCGCGTCACCTCGGACAGCTCGTACCCCGCCTTGGGAAACTGGAACAGCGACCACTCGAACAGGTCGTGGTTGTCCGTCTTGAAATGGATCTGCCCGCCGTCCCGGAGCACCTCTCGGTAGCTGAGCAGGAAGCCCTCGTGGGTCAGGCGGCGCTTGGAGTGCTTCACCGACGGCCACGGGTCACAGAAGTTGATGTAGATGAGGTCCACCTCGTCTGGCGCGAAGTAGTCGCTGAGCCGGGCGGCATCCCCGTCGATGAAGAACACGTTGGTCAGCCCCCGCTCGCGGCAGCGCTCCATGGCGATGACCATGGCGTCGGGCACCCGCTCCACCGCGATGTAAAGGTCCTCCGGGTGGTCGGCGGCGGTCTCGGCGGTAAACCGCCCCTTGCCGCAGCCCAGCTCCAGCCGCACCATGGCCGCGTCCGGCTTCAGCTCCCGCCAGCGGCCTTTGTACGCCGCCGGTTCCCGGATCCACAGCGCCTGGCAGGCCTCCATCCGCGGGTTCAGATTTTTCTTTTTTCGCATCCGCATCCTATTCACCTCAGACAAAATATCAGGGACAGTATACTACAAATGCTTGCAAAGGACAAGGAAATCGGCTATAATATTAAAGCTATCCCGTTCTCTAGGGGTGTCTGTATGTATAAACGGTGCGCTCTGCTCTGCGTTTTGTTCCTGCTCCTCTCCGGGTGCGCCGCCGCGAAGGGCAGCGCTCTCAGCATTCCGGCAGAAGTGAACACCGTATCCGCTTCCCCCGCCGACCGGACGGCATTATCTGGCAATGCGGAAGCGCTTGCCGCTCCGGGCGGAGCCGTCAGGCTGTTCGGCGACGACTGCGACGAAGGCAAAATTCTGGTGTTGTGGGACGGCGCTCAGGCCGCTTTTGACTGGGACCATGTCACACCCCGCGGTACTGAGATCGCATCTGAACTGATGGATCTGGACGGCGACGGTGAGGATGAACTGGTCGTCACAACGCTCTCGAGCGCGGGTACAGGCGTCAATTATCATGAGCTTCATGTCGTAAAACGGGACAATGGCACGTGGTCGGATCTGGCTCTGACAGGGGACGCGCTGGCTTCTCTGACGGAGGAACTGACTTACAAGATCAACGGCACAGACGTCGTTTTTTCGATCTGGACGGCTGATTGGACGGTGCACACCGATTCCCCGGTCTGCGAAGTTGTCCCGGTCGGCAAGGTCGTGCCCTATGAGTTGTCCGAAAGCGGCATCCGTGCCTGTTTCGGCGTCGCGGTGCGGTATTCCGGCTCGCCGTATGACTTCTATGTGGCGGAGCTTCTCGCGGACGTAACGCTGGAAGGCAAGAGCTTTGTGTTTTCTGATTTTACCTGGCGGGAAGTTTAGGGAAGGATAAACTCTCTCAGTTTTATGGCCGTACAAGAAAGCGCTTTTGTACCATTGCATGGGCTGACAGTTCAGCCGATAGGCTTGACTGCACGTCTGCTTTGGGAGAATACGACCAGCCGGATAGAGTAACGAAATAACCGGGTGTAGCGCAGTTGGTAGCGCGCCTGGTTTGGGAGTGCCGTGGCGGTATCCGGGTCTGGTTACAGCGGAACGCCGTAAAGCCTTGTGATACCTGCGTTTGCTGGATTTTCTTTGATTGCCGAAAGCGGTATAAAATCGGCTTTGACCACATAAATGACCACAGACAGAAAAATCTTTGATTTTCTCCCTCGGCGTGGTATAATGGCAGAAATTGAATATCCGGGTATAGCGAAGTTGGTATCGCGCCTGGTTTGGGACCAGGATGCTCCCCTTTCAAGCCGGAAAATACCATGTCCGCAATCCCTTGATACGCCTGCGATACAGGCATATCCCTCACAAGTAAAGGTGGTCAAAAAATCCGCCTGACCACATGTTTGACCACATCTGGTACAAAACTGAATTACCAAAAATCCGGGATTAGCGCAGTTGGTAGCGCGCTTGCTTTGGGAGCAAGATGTCGGGAGTTCGAGTCTCCCATCTCGGACCAAATCAATATAATCCGAATTTGTTTCCGAGAAGGGATGAATTCGGATTATTTATTTTCTCTCATTGATACAAAACGGTCAAATCCAAAAAATATTGCAGTTGTACTTGATTTTTCTTGCCTATTGTGTAAAAATAAAAGACATCTAAGAAAGGAAGTGTAATTATGATTGGTTCCCACAAAAATTTCAGCTTTAACTTGACGCTGATTGACCATGCTATTGTCAATGCTCTGCAAGAAGCGTTAGAACATATCATGCCTGAAATCATGAGTGACCATCATTTGTCGGAACGCAATGGCTACGGTCAGTTCCGTTGGAATCCAATTATAACTCAGCTCCGCGACAAATGTCAGCACTTGGGGTGGCTGGAATTGAATATCTGCCCACGAGGCGGATGGAAAACTCCCGTATTATTCCATCATTCTTCTGGTTATATTTTCACCCTAATGACTGAGGATACATTTAAAGGGGTTCAGCAGCGCAAAGACAAAGGGAAGCATTACTTGTGCGGAGCTGCTTACTTTAACGAAAAACTGGAAGCTCAATATGAACAGTTGGAGTTGTCGCTCCCCGGCGTATCTGCTGACTTAGAAGATTGCGTCTACCGTTCGCAAGAACAGCTCGCACAGGCTATTCATGCTGAGGTCGGTGAAATTGAAGGACATATCCTGGTTTTGTTCGATACTTATTGCGATCGACTCATAAGTGTACGAGCGGTCCGTCTTACACATTCCCTTGAAATTTCCAATGAGGAAGAAAACTGGTCTCATTTCATCGGTATGCCTTACGCTGCTGGTTTGAACATTATTCCTCAACAGAATGACACTGAAGACGAGGGAACTCTTGTTGAACTCTTGTAATTAAAGTCCAATGGTATGAAGTCAAGTAGGTGATGCAATAAGATTTTGAAGAAAAGAGGGACAAAAGAACTATGTAGGC
>CAKUKL010000173.1 GCA_934662925.1 uncultured Oscillospiraceae bacterium
GATCATGACCATGACCATGGTGGACAGGATGCAGATGTTGGCAAGGCCCACGGCGTTGCGCTTCATCCGGTAGAGCATGCCGGACACGCCGATGAAGTGGCCGGTCTGGTAGTAAAAGCGCTTGTTTTTCCGCAGCAGCTTCAGCAGGGCGATGCTCCCGGCGGTAAAGAGACAGTAGGTGCCGATGATGACCAGCAGCACCGCCAGAAAATAGAGCGCCACCGCCATTATGGGGTCGTCCACGAAGACGGCGATGGCGTAGCCGCCGAACAGCGCCGCCGCGCCGATGACGGCCAGCAGCCAGCGGGTGCGGGGCTCCCGCTCGCCGGTCTGGCCGCCCCGGAGCAGCTCGATGGGGTCGGACAGGCGCACCCGGCCCAGATTCAGCAGCAGGGCCAGCAGCAGAAGGCCGCCGAACAGCGCCGCCGTCATGGCCATGGCGGCGGGGGACACCCCCGGCCGGAAGGGGACGGCGAACCGGAGCAGCCGGACGAGGACCACGGTGGACAGCCAGTGGAGAACGATGCCGCACAGGATGCCGCCCACGATGCCGACGAGGGCGGTGTAAAAGCTCTCCCAGCACTGGAGCCGGGCGATGTTGCCCTTGCCCATGCCGAGGATGTTGTAAAGGCCAAGCTCCTTTTTCCGCTGCTTCATCAGAAAGCTGTTAATATACAGCACCAGCACGGCGGACAGGATGGCCGCCACCACAAGGCCGAGGCTCATCATGTAGGAGACAAATTCCGTGCCCCGCAGCTCCTGCACGCCCTGATCCATGGACAGGGCGGCCATGACGTAAAAGGCGGCGGCCAGCCCCACAAGGGCCAGCAGGTAGGGCAGGTAAAACCGGCGGTTCTGCCGGAGATTCTGGGCAGCAAGCCGGGGATAGAGGGCGTTACGCAAGGGTCTCACCTCCGGCGGTAAGGCGGGTGAGGGTCTCGGAGATCAGGCGGTACATCTCGCCGTCACTCCGGTCATCCCGGCGGATCTCGTGGTACACCCGGCCGTCCCGGATGAACAGCACCCGGCCCGCCCGGCTGGCGGCGGCGGTGGAGTGGGTGACCATGAGCACCGTCTGCCCCGCCCGGTTGACGGCGGCGAAGAGGTCCATCAGGCTGTCCGCCGCACGGGAGTCCAGCGCCCCGGTGGGCTCGTCGGCCAGCACGATCTGGGGCCGGGTGATGAGGGCACGGGCCACGGCGCAGCGCTGCTTCTGGCCGCCGGACACCTCGTAGGGGTACTTGTCCAGCAGCTCCTGAATGCCGAGGGTCCGGGCCAGCGGCTCCAGCCGCTCTTCCATCTCCGGGTACTTCTTCCCCGCCAGCACGAGGGGCAGGAGGATGTTGTCCCGGAGGGAGAAGGTGTCCAGCAGGTTGAAATCCTGAAACACAAAGCCCAGGTTGTCCCGGCGGAAGGCGGCCATGTCCCGCTCCTTCACCCCGGCCAGATCCCGGCCAGCCAGACGCACCGCCCCGGCGGTGGGCCGGTCGAGGGCGGCCAGAATGTTCAGCAAGGTGGTCTTGCCGGAGCCGGACTCGCCCATGATGGCGATGTACTCCCCTTCCTCCACGGTGAAGGACACGTCGGCCAGCGCCTCCACCTTCTGCCCGCCGAAGCGGGTGGAATAGATCTTTTTCAGATGTTCGACTTCAAGGATGGGCATAGGGTTCTCCTCTCGTTTTCCGCGTTAGCTGTATTAACCGTATTGGTACAGTCAGTATATCCGCGGCCGAGGGGGAAAACAATAGAAATCTTCTGAAGATTTCATTAAGATTTTTCATTTTGGCGGGAAAATCCGAAAAAGCGCGGAAGGCCGTCCGGCCTTCCGCGCTTTCACCTTATAATTACGTTACATATTTTCCGGCAGCGAATCGTCCTCGTCGATCCACTCCCGCTGGACGTCCACCACCCGGTACTCCGTGGGGGTGTCCCGGATGACCACCTTCTCGATGCCCGCGTTGATGATGAGCCGCCGGCACATGGAGCAGGAGGTGGAGCCGGGCAGCAGCTCGCCGGTCTTTGGGTCCTTGCACACCATGTAGAGCGTGGCCCCCAGCACCTCCCGGCGGGAGGCGGAGATGATGGCGTTGGCCTCGGCGTGGACGCTGCGGCACAGCTCGTACCGCTGGCCGGAGGGGATGTTCATGGCCTCCCGGGTGCAGTAACCCAGATCGGCGCAGTTCCGCCGCCCACGGGGTGCGCCGTTGTAGCCGGTGGACACGATCTCATCGTGGTTGACGATGATGGCGCCGTAGCACCGGCGCATGCAGGTGGACCGCTCCAGCACAGTGCCCGCGATGTCCAGATAATAATTTTCCTTGTCGATGCGATCCATAGGCGCGGCCTCCTCACAATCATTCTTTCTATTTTTGCAGTATAGCAACTTTTCAGCCGCCGCGCAATGTGCAAATTCACATATTGTTTACGGTTTTGCCATTGACTCAGCCATTTTTCGATATTATGATAAGGTTTAGACTTTAATAAGTACGGTATTTTTTGAAAGGGGCGAGTCCTGATGATCCGGAACGCGCTGGCGCGCTTTATGTATGGCCGGAACGGCACAGATCAGCTGGGGCTCTTTACCCTCGGGCTATACCTGCTGCTGTGGCTCGTCCAGATGATCGTCCAGCGCTTCGCCCCCAACGGCGTGATGCTGGCGCTGGTGATCCTCGAATATATCGTGCTGTTCATCACCCTGTTCCGGATGCTGTCCCGGAATCTGGCCCGGCGGCGGGCGGAGAACACGAAGTTTCTCCAGATCGTCCGGCCCATGCGGAACCGCTGGAGCTCCCACCGCGCCCGGATGCGCGACAAGGAGCACCGCTACTTCAAGTGTCCCAACTGCGGCCAGCAGATGCGGGTACCCCGGGGGAAGGGGCGCATCACCGTCCACTGCCGCACCTGCGGCGCGACCTTCGAGGAAAAGAGCTGAACGCCTTTCGCAAGGCGGGCGGCTCTTTTTTTGTGTGGAAAAGGCCCGGGCAGACAAATTTTCCGCAGCAGACCTTCCGGCTGAATAAAAATGCCCCCATCCCGATGAGATGGGGGCATTTTTTACTGCTTTTTGTTCAGGGCCACCTGCTCCGGGTCCATCTTGTGGCGCAGGAGCATGAAGTTGGGCATGCCGCCGGCGGCACACAGCTGCTTGACCAGCAGCTCGGCATAGGGGAACACCTGCTGATAGGTGCGCACGTGGATCTCCTTCTTGTCCTCGTCGGTGACGGGGCCGACAATGTCGAACACGCCCAGCATCTCCACCGACACAAAGAACTTGTGGTTCTCGTCGTCGCACTTGTCCTTCACGCACTGGTACAGCTTGGCGATGCAGCGGGTGTTTTCCTTATTGTAGTCCACGGAATAGGAGAAATTGTTCTCCAACTGCACCTGCCCGGGCTTGTCCAGCTTGTTGAAAAACTGCATATCCTGCAGCTTGTAAGAGATCATGTTCAGCTCGATCATGGGAAAAACCTCCTGACATTGGATTTCCCTTAGTTTACCACACTCCCGCCCCCGGCGCAACAAAAAACGCCCCGCGTTGAAAAAAGAGCGGCGGCGTGGTAAACTAACCTCAAACATACCCATGAGGTGAGCTTATGAACGATACCATTGCCGCCATCGCCACGGCGGCCGTCCCCTCCGCCATCGGCATCCTCCGGCTGTCCGGGCCGGAGTCCGTCGCCGTCATCGACCGGGTGTTCACCCCCGACCATGGCGGCCCCATGTCGGATCGCCCCGACCGGCAGCTGGTGTACGGCACCCTCCGGGACGCGGGCGGTCAGGCCATCGACCGGTGCCTTGCCACCGTGTCCCGCGGCCCCCGCAGCTACACCGGCGAGGACACGGCGGAGCTTCAGTGCCACGGTTCCCCCGCCGCGCTGGCGCTGGGGCTGGAGGCCCTGTTCGCCGCCGGAGCCCGGCAGGCCCTCGCCGGGGAATTCACCCGCCGGGCCTTCCTCAACGGGCGGCTGGACCTGACGCAGGTGGAGGCGGTGGCCGATCTCATCCACGCCGGGAGCGCCGGGGCCGTCCGGCAGGCGGCGGGGCAGCTGTCCGGGGCGCTGTCCGCCGTCATCGGTGAGGTATACGACGGCCTGACCGACCTCATGGCCCACTTCCACGCGGTGCTGGACTATCCGGACGAGGACATCGACCCATTTGAGGCGGAGGAGATCTCCGCCGCCCTCACCGCCGCCGGGGAAAAGCTCCAAAAGCTGGCCGCCACCTACCGTCGGGGCCGGGCGCTGACCGAGGGCGTGCCCTGCGCCA
>CAKUKL010000174.1 GCA_934662925.1 uncultured Oscillospiraceae bacterium
CATTTTGAGGGCCATAAGACACAAAAACGCTTTGGCATGTAGATAATGACCCCGGCCCCTCGGGCCGGGCGGCGCTTTTGCGCCGTCACAAGCGTTTTGCGCAGCAAAACCTTGGCGGAGGGCGAATTTATTTCGCCCGAGCATTGAAATCTCCGAAGGGTGGAGCGACCAACGGGAGCGGAACCCAAAAAGCGAGGCACGACGTAAGTCGTGCCTCGCTTTTTGGAGCTGCTGGCCGGACTTGAACCGGCGACCTGCTGATTACGAATCAGCTGCTCTACCAACTGAGCCACAGCAGCATATGAAGTTGCGCACCCGGAGCAAAGCTCAAATGCGAAAGCTATTTTACCATAAAGTTTCCAAGCCGTCAATGCCGATTTTGCAAAGATACGGCATTGACGGCCCGGAAACAGGCGCATTTTTTCAGCTTGCGGCCAGCGTGTTCCGGCTCAGACCCACGTGCTTGTAGTAGAGCAGCATCAGCAGGCAGCACATCGCCCATCCGGCGGGGTAGCCCAGCGCGATGGGGATGAACTGGTTGCAGACCCGGGACATGATGAACAGGTAGATCTGCCGGAACACCACGAAGGAGGACAGCATGATGATCATGGACGCCCGGCTGTTGCCCGCGCCGCGCAGGGCGCCGGAAAAGATCTGGTTGACGCAGCTGAGCAGGCCGAAGGGCGTGATGCAGCGCAGCAGGAGAGAACCGTAGTGGACCACGTCCGGGTCGCTGTTGAAGAAGGCCGCGATGCCGGGGGCGAAGATGACGGCCAGCACCGTAATGGCGGAAATGCACACGAGAGCCATGCCCACGGCGATGCGGACGCCCTTGTTGGCCCGCTCCGTCTGCCGCGCGCCCAGATTCTGGGCCGCGAAGGTGGTGCAGGCGATGGACAGCGACTGGATGGGCAGGATGCGCAGCTGCTCGACCTTGGTGAACACCGTCCAGCCGGACATGCCGCTGGTGCCGAAAAAGTTGATGTAGGACTGCACGAACACGTTGGAGAAAGAGGTGATGGCCATCTGGAGCCCGGCGGGCAGGCCCACCAGAATGATCTTCCGCAGCATTTCCGCGTGGAGCTTCAGCCTGCGGGGATAGAGCCGGACGCAGGAGCTGCTGCGCATGAGGATGACGACCACCAGAATGGCGGAGATGAACTGGGCGATGATGGTGGCCAGCGCCACGCCCTCCACCCCCATGTGAAGCACCAGCACGAAGTAAAGGTCCAGCACCGTGTTCAGCACGGCGCACACCAGCAGGAAATAGAAGGGGCGGCGGGAGTCGCCCACGGCCCGCAGAATGCCGGAGCCCATGTTGTACACCATCAGGCCCATAACGCCGGCAAAATAGATGTAAAGGTAGGTGGACGCGTCGCCCATGACCTCGGCGGGGGTGTTCATCAGGCGGAGCATGAACGGCGTGAAGCCGATGCCGATGCCGGTGAACAGTACGCCAAGCAGCAGCGTCATCAGCGCGGCGGTGTGGACGGTGTCCTGCACCCGGTCCTCGTCCTTCGCGCCGTAGTACTGGGAGATGACCGCGCCCGCGCCGCTGGCAAGGCCGCCGAAAAAGCCGATCAGGGTGTTCACGACCGGTCCCACGGAGCCGACGGCGGAAAATGCCTCGCTGCTGACGTAGTTGCCCACCACCCACGTGTCCACCATGTTGTAAAGCTGCTGAAATATATTTCCTGCCAGCAGGGGCAGGGCAAATTCCACCATGTGGCGGAAAATACTGCCCTGTGTCATGTCAACGTCTGTACGCCGCCCGAGCTTCGCGGCGCTTTCCTGAGCCATACCGGAAAATTCCCTCTTTCCTGTCAGATAATATTTAATTATAACATAAATACCGGGAATTGGGCAATCAAAAAATATCAGGGAGTGCTTTCCGGCTGCTTTTTCCGGCGGAAAAGGGAGAATTTTCGGCTTTTGCGCAAAAAAAGAACGGCAAAGATTCATTCTTTGCCGTTCTTTTTGGTGTTTGATGGGGTTTGGCTTACACCAGCTCCAGCACGATCTGGCCGGTGTACACGCCGGGGTGCAGGGGCTGCTCCGCGCCGTCCACGGTCAGGCGCAGCGCACCGGAGGTGGCCTTCAGTTCCGCGCCGGGGGCGATGTCCAGTTTGGTGAGGTAGCTGGTGCCGGTGATGTTCCACACCGCCTTATCGCCCAGATGGACGATGGTGCCGTTGTTGATGGCGGGGGCGGGGGTCTGGATGATGTTGCTCAACTCCTCGCAGTTCTCATGTGTGATCCAGGTCACGCCCTCGCGGTAGGCGTAATTGGCAGAGCTGATGATGCCGTTGACGGTGGCGTTCTCCACGGTGACTTCCAGATTTTTCGCGCCCATCAGCGCATTGCCCATGAAGCCGCGGAGCTTGTCCGCCCCGGGGGGAGGGGGAGGGGGCGGGGGGCAGTCCGCCGGAGGAGGCAGACGGAAGTTGCACTGACAGAAGTTGGTGGTGGAGTTCAGGAAGTTGCCGTTGGCGGTCATGTTGGTGACGCGGACAAAGATGTCCTCATCCTCGATGCCGGCGGTGAGGTCCCGGTTGTCCCGCACGTCCACCTTGCCGATGGGCACGATGAAGGGATCGTCACACATGCCAACGTCGTCGTTGTCCATCAGCTGAAGGATGGTTCCGTTCTCCGGCTCCATGTGCGCGTCGTCCAGTTCAATGTGCAGGTTGGAACCCTTGACCACGATGTTGGAGGCCCTGGTGCGCATGGTGGCGCCGGAGTTGATCTTCAGCCAGCCGCCGTTGTGCCGGTGGCAGAACACGCCGAAGCGCCTGGAGTTGACCACGGTGCCGTCCTTGAACTCCACGCAGCCGTTGCCGAGGCTCATCAGGGCGGCGGTGTAGGCCACGTTGAAGGTGGAGCCGCTGGCGGTGTTGATGCAGCCGGGTTCACCGAAAGCCTCGTAGTCGAACATGATGTCGTCGCAGATGCAGAAGAAGCCGTAGCCGTTGTCGCCGGTGATCTCGATGAGGGAGTCGTTGACGTTCATGCGGTTGACGCAGGCGCCGTCGATGCTCAGCACGCCCCAGCGGTCGCACACCATATGGCTGCGGTTGATGGTCAGGGTACCCTTCTCCGCCAGATTCAGCGTCCGGACGTTGCCCCGCAGGCCGATGGACCAGGGCGGCTCCACCATGCGGCCGTCCGCCTTGGCGGCGGCATACTCCTCGGGAGTGGGTTCGGCGGCACCGGCGATGAATTCGCAGTCGTTCATGACCACCTCGGACTCGCCGCCCACGAACAGGGTGCCGCGGCCGATGCCGTTGTTGTGGATGCGGGTGTTGTTGATGGTGAGCTTCGTCTTGCCGGAGGTGGCGATGGCCGCGCCCATGCCCACGAAGTCGTCGGTGCCGTCGCCGTACAGCGCGATGTCGGCGTTGTTGATCTCGTATTTGGTGTCACCGGTGAGGTAGAAGCCGTTGAAGTCCCATTCGTGGGACTCGATGCGGATGTTCTCCGCCTTCTCGTCGGTGACGGTGCCGCCCTGAACGGCGGCGGCCACGGAGCTGTTCGCCACGAGCTTGCCGTCGTTCACGATGACGCCGGCGTGGTAGTTGCTGACAGTCTCCTCGCCGAAGCGCAGGGAACTGCGGGTGAAGTTGTCGCAGACGGTAATGCGCACGTCGCCCTCGTAGACGCCGGGGGCGGGGGTGTAGGTCACGCCGTCCACCGTCAGGGTGAGGTATTTCCCCTCGGGGGCGGCGATGGACGCGCCGGGGGCGATGGTGAGGGCGGCCAGCTCGGTAGTCTCCGCCACCGTCCAGACGCCGCTGTCCACGACTTTGGTCTCTTTCGCCATATGATCCATCCTTTCATGGCAGTTTTCAACAGGACTGATTCAAGTCGTCCGGGTCCGCCCGACCGGTCAAAACCGCCGGGTATGGAACCCCATGCTCAGAATGATAGCACGGAAATTTCAAAATGTCTTTGTCCCCGGCAGGTAAAATACGGGGGGCAAATTGTCCGTATCGGCTCATTCGCGTCATTTCCGGGCAAAACGAAACCGGAGGACCGCCAATGGCGGTCCTCCGGTTTTTGGGTTCTTTTTGCGCTTCGGGCTCAGCCCTTGGCGCTGCGGTAAAGGAAGGTCACGATCTGGGCGCGGGAGCAGCTGCCCTCGGGGCTGAAGGCGGAAGCGCCGGTGCCAGTGGTGATGCCCTTACTCACGGCCCAGCGGACGGCCTCGGTGTAGAAGGCGTCGGCGGGC
>CAKUKL010000175.1 GCA_934662925.1 uncultured Oscillospiraceae bacterium
TTGAGCTTCAGCTGGGCTTTGACAACGCCGGTTTTCTGGTGGGGCACCACGACGCGCCGGTAGAGCGGGTGCTGGTGGTGCTGGACATCACCGAGCAGGTGGCCGCCGAGGCGAAGGCGCTGGGCTGTCAGCTCATCGTCTCCCACCATCCGGTGATCTGGGGCGGAGCCAAGACCGTCACCGACCAGACAGTCATGGGCCGCAAGCTGCTGGCACTGGTTGAAAATAACCTCGCCGCCATCTGCGCCCACACCAATCTGGACGCGGTGGCGGACGGCGTCAACGACGCACTGGCCCGCCGTCTGGGCCTTGCAGACATCGGCCAGCTCAGGCAGGACGGCGTGGACGGGCAGGGAAGGCCCTACGGCATCGGCCGGGTGGGCGTGGTGCAGGAGCAGCCCCTTCAGGATTTCGCCCTGTTCGTCAAACAGGAGCTCGGCGCCAACGGCATCCGCCTTGTGGACGGCGGAAAGCCGGTGCATAAGGTGGCCGTGGGCGGCGGAGCCTGCGCCGATATGATGATCGACGCGATGGATCACGGGTGCGACACCTTTGTGACCTCCGACGTGAAGTACGACGGCTTCCTTGATGCAAAGGCGGTAGGGATGAACCTCATCGACGCGGGCCACTATCCCACGGAAAACGTGGTGTGCCCCGTGCTCCGGGACTGGATCCAGACAGCGTTCCCGGAGCTGACCGTCCGCATTTCCGAGGTTCATCACGAGGTGTTCACCTATCTCTGAGCCGCCCGGGCGCAGAAAACCGGGACAGCCTCTTGCCAAAGAAAGAGAATGGTGCTATACTATTAGCGCATTTTTTAGCCTGAGAGAGGGCATTTACCATTCAACGAAGGGAACGATACACATATGTCCGGACATTCCAAGTGGCATAATATCCAGAAGACCAAGGGCGCGGCGGACGCCAAGCGCTCCGCGGCCTTTACCAAGATCGCCAAGGAGATCATCGTGGCGGTTAAAACCGGCGGCTCCGGCGACCCGGCCAACAACTCCCGTCTGGCCACCGTCATTGCCAAGGCCCGCGCGGCCAACATGCCCAACGACAACATTAAGCGCACCATCGAGAAAGCTCTGGGTGCGGGCAACAACGATAATTACGAGTCCGTCACCTACGAAGGGTACGGCCCCGGCGGCGTGGCCGTCATCGTGGAAGCCCTGACTGACAACCGCCAGCGCACCGCCCCCAGCGTCCGCCACATCTTCGATAAGTACGGCGGAAATCTGGGCGCTTCCGGCTGCGTGTCTTGGTCCTTCGACCAGAAGGGCGTTCTGGTCATCGAGCGCGAGGATCTGGATGAGGACACCGTCATGATGGACGCACTGGACAGCGGCGCCGCCGACTTCGAGGCGGAGGACGAGGTCTTCACCGTCTACACCGATCCGGACGACTTTGCCGCCGTGCTGGGTGCGCTGGAGGAGAAAGGCTATACCTTCCTGTCCGCCCGCGTGGAGATGGTCCCTCAGAACTATGTCGCCCTCACCTCCGAGGAGGACATCAAAAACATGGAGAAGCTCATCGATCTCATGGAGGATGATGACGACGTCCAGAACGTCTGGCACAACTGGGATCAGGAATGATCGAACTTTTCCAGCTTGCGACATACAAAGGAGAAATCCTGCGAAACAAGCAAAAAATCGGTACTGTCTTTACGGCAGTACCGATTTTTGCTTATTGGCTTTTTCAGAACAGCGTTTCCTCATCCTCGGAAAACAGCTTGTCGTTGATGTCGAACAGGCTGACGTTATGCACCAGCCCGTACATGATGATAGTATCCCGCCGGATTTTGGGGTAGAGCTGCGCGAAGCCGCACAGCTTCAGTAGATCCTGCGTCTCTTCCAGCGTGGCGCTCAGTCCGTAGCAGAGACAGATCAGGCGGCTTCTGGATGGATTCCTGCGGCCCGCGAAGATCTGGTGGAGGTATATCTCGCTCATGCCGGACTGCTTGGCCAGCACGGCTTTGGAAATACTCCGTTTTTCAAACAGACGATTCAAGATCTCCGGCACACTTTCGTTGCTGAAATGCTCCTGATGGTCTGAAAGAAATTCATTTAAGTTCGAGGAATCCATCAATTCCTGCCGAAGATCGTCCGTATCTTTCTCTCTCAAATCAAAACGCCGCCTTTACAAAGGTGGGACTTATCCCGTATAATATGCTTAATAATTTTACAGTTTTCAATTTGTAAAAGCAATATGCCGGCTGCAGAGGGTGTGAAATAATGGATATATACAACGGCCTTCTGGACGCTGTGAACAGGGAATACGATACAGTCCGGGTCCTGAAGAAAAGTGAACGGGGCACGGTGTCCGCGGTGCGCCACAGGCAGAGCGGAACGCGGTACGTGTTCCGGAGATTTTCTGGAATCGGTGATGTGTATCGGAAACTACTGCCTGTTTCCTGTCCCAATCTGCCGAAAATATACGAAGTCGGAGAAGCAAACGGCGAGACCGCCGTTCTGGAGGAATACATACAGGGCGATACGCTGGCCTATCTGCTGGCCGGGGACGTTCTGGACATGAAAACCGCCAAAAGCGTTGCGCGGCAGGTTTGCTCTGCCCTGTGGACGCTCCATTCCATGGAAATCGTCCACCGGGACATAAAACCAGAAAACGTGATGCTGCGGGGCAGGGAAGCGGTGCTGATCGACTTCGACGCATCCCGGGTGTTCAAGCATGAGCGGGAAAACGACACGCAGATTTTGGGCACAATGGGCTACGCCGCGCCGGAGCAGTACGGCATCTCCCAATCGGACAGCCGGGCGGACATCTATTCTCTGGGGGTGCTGCTGAACATCATGCTGACCGGCCAGCATCCGTCCAGAGCGCTGTCGGCAGGGAGGATGGGACGTATTGTCCAGAAATGCACCATGACAAATCCCAAAAAACGTTATAAAGACGTCCTGCACCTGATGGAGGCGCTTTGAGAGGAGATATCCCGTGAGCAAAAAATGCATCAACTGCGGCGCGGAGCTTGCTGACAACGCGTCGTTCTGCCCCCACTGCGAAACGGATCAAAAGGAAAAGCAGACGGTCCGTCAGCCGCGCCTGTGGCGCAAAAAGCTGTTTATCGCAGTGATCGTTGTCATTGTTCTCGCGGCGGCCGCCAGCACGGCGGTACTGATTGCTGACCAGAACCACAGGCCGGTGACCTTTGAAGGCGGCGCGCAGGTGAAATATACCGACCGCGACGGGACATACAGCGTACAGCTCAGCTTTGACCGCGATAAAGCCACTGCCCGGGAAGCGCAGGACAGTGCGGCCGCTGCGGCGGGGATCAACGACTACTTCGCCATGCCGTCGCAGCTGACGATCTACGACGAAAAAACCGGCACCGACGCTCAGGACGCCTTCTTTGAAAAAATGGAAAGCTGCACCGCCGAGGCCTTCCCGGAAGAGGGGAGCCGTGAGATGCCCATCACCACTGAGCCCGCCGCGGACCCGGTGTTCCCGGATGCCGCCCGGGTGGCTCATGTCAACTACAGCGGAGACTGCGGCACCAATGAGATCCGCTGGATGATCCGCATGAAAAATGGGGACACCATCATCCTGAAGCAGACGCTCAGCGTGACGCTGCTGGAAACGGTCGAATACTCGCCGGAAAACACGCAGATGGATACGCTGGAGGAGCTGAAAGCGCTGCTGAAGCAGATCGACGCCGAAGTCAGTTCGGATACCATCGTGGATATTTATCTGCCGCCGGTCACATACGACGGAAGCGTAGACATCTCCGGCCGGACCGTCAACCTGTACGGCGGAACGGACGGCAATAACCGGACGACCTTTACCCGGACGCTGACCATGAGAGACATGCCCAGCACGGCCACCATCACGGGTATTGACTTCACCGGCACCGGCGGGATCGGGATCCGTTCCACTGTCACAATAGAGGTGCGGGAATGCACGTTCAGCGGCTGGGACATCGGCATTGAGGCCGCTGCCGGCGCGTGGGTGACCCCAATCAAATGTGTATTTTCCGGCAACGACATCGGATTCCAGTTCAATTCCTCAACGTGCCAGGGGAGAAACCACACCTTCTTCGGAAACATTTTTGCCGAAAACGGCACCGCCGTACTCCTCTCCCGCATTCCGGGAAACAGTCTTATCTACTTCACCAATTGTCAGTTTTCCAGAAACGAGACAGACATCGACAACCGGACGCAGGCCCCCATCGACATCGACGGCGCGATATTCGGGTGAGCGATGT
>CAKUKL010000176.1 GCA_934662925.1 uncultured Oscillospiraceae bacterium
GGTGTTCGCGGTGCCCGGCCCCATCGACGCGGAGGACAGCGAGGGGACGAACCGTCTCATTCAGGAGGGGGCGGCCAAGCTCATCCTGAACGCGGGCGACGTGATCTGCGAATTTGTGGACCGCTTCCCCAATAAATTCGGAAAATACCGTCCCCTGACGGAGGAAGCCCGGGAGCAGCGGCTGGAGGATCACACCCCGCCGAGACCGGAAAAACCGGCGAAAGCCCCGGCAGCGGACCGGAAGCCGGAGGAAAAAGCGGTTGACAATCCAGCCGACGTAGAATATATTGACTGGAAGGATTACAAAGAAAAACTGACTGACGACCAGCGGGACGTCCTGCTGGCGCTGGAGGACGGCCCCATGGTGGCGGACGATCTGGTGGAGAAGCTCCAGATCCCGGCCCGGCGGGTCCTCGCGGCCCTGACCATTTTGCAGGTGCAGGGCCTTGCGGCGGAGGAGCAGGGCAAACGCTTCCGCGCCGCGGTCAGATTGAAAATGGAGTAATGCAGCGTATGGCAAAAACAAACTTAGTGATCGTGGAGTCCCCGGCCAAAGCCAAGACCATCAGCAAATACCTCGGCCCGGGCTATCAGGTCAAGGCGTCCATGGGCCATGTCCGCGACCTGCCCAAGAGCAAGCTGGGCGTGGACGTGACCACCTTTGAACCGGATTATCAGAACATCAAGGCCAAGGAAGAGACCATCGCGGAGCTGCGGAAGGCGGCGAAGGCAAGCGATATGGTCTATCTGGCCACCGACCCTGACCGCGAAGGCGAAGCTATTTCCTGGCACCTTCAGTCGGTACTTGGGGTGCCCGCAGACAAGACCTGCCGGGTGACGTTCAACGAGATCACCCGCAAGGTGGTCACCGAGTCCATCGCCCACCCCCGCCAGATCGACCAGAATCTGGTGGACGCACAGCAGGCCCGCCGGGTGCTGGACCGCATCGTGGGCTACCAGCTCTCCCCGCTGCTGTGGAAGAAGATCCGCCGGGGGCTGTCCGCCGGACGGGTCCAGTCCGTGGCCACCCGCCTTGTGGTGGAGCGGGAGGAGGAGATCCGCGCGTTCCAGCCCAAGGAATACTGGTCCATCACCGCGGATCTGTCCCGTATCGCCCCGAATCTGGGCGGCTTCAAGGCGGATTTTTACGGCAAGGACAAGAAAATGGAGCTGGGCAGCGCCGACGAGGTGGAGCAGGTGATCCGCGCGGTGGAGCACGCGCCCTTTACCGTCTCCGCCGTCAAGCGGCAGGACAAGAGCCGCAACCCGGCCCCGCCCTTCATCACCTCCACCCTCCAGCAGGAGGCGTCCCGCAAGCTGAACATGACGCCCCGGCGCACCATGTCCATCGCCCAGCAGCTGTACGAGGGCGTGGACATCGCGGGAGAGGGCACCGTGGGTCTGATCACCTATATGCGTACCGACTCCCTGCGCCTGTCCGAGGAGGCGCTGGCCGCGGCCAAGACCTTTATCGAGAGCCGCTACGGCAAGCAGTATTATCCAGCCAAGACCCGGCGGTTCAAGGCCAAGGGCAACGCGCAGGACGCCCACGAGGCCATCCGGCCCTCCGACGTGCGGCTCACGCCGGAGGACGTGAAAAAGGACCTGACCGGCGAGCAGTACCGGCTCTACAAGCTCATCTGGAGCCGTTTTCTGGCCTGTCAGATGGCCCCGGCGGTGTATGATAACGTGTCCATTGAGGTGGAGGCGGCGGATTATCAGTTCCGCGCCAGCCACTCGTCCCTGAAATTCTCCGGCTTTACCGCCGTTTACGAGGAGGGCCGGGACGATGATGAGGAAGCGCCCCAGTCCCCGCTGCCCGACCTGAAGGAGGGGGAAGCCCTCAGGCTCAACGGTTTTGAGAAGGATCAGCACTTCACCCAGCCCCCCGCGCGGTTCACCGAGGCCACCCTCATCCGGGCGCTGGAGGAAAAGGGTATCGGCCGCCCGTCCACCTACGCCCCCACCATCTCCACCATCACTGACCGGGAGTACGTGGTCAAGGAGGGCAAGCACCTGCGGCCAACGCCGCTGGGCGAGGTGGTCACCGGCCTGATGAAGGATAAGTTCCCCGACATCGTGGACACCGCCTTTACCGCCCAGATGGAGGAAAAGCTGGACGAGGTGGAGACTGGCGACGTCCAGTGGAAGCAGGTGCTGGGCGACTTCTATGGCGGCTTCGAAGCGGAACTCAAAAAGGCGGAGAGCGATCTTGACGGCGAGCGCATCAAGGTGCCCGATGAGGTGACGGAGGAGATCTGTCCCCAGTGCGGGCGGAATCTGGTGGTGAAGTCCGGCCGGTTTGGCCGGTTCCTTGCCTGCCCCGGCTGGCCGGAGTGCAGCTTTACCATGCCGCTGGTGGTGGAAATGCCCGGCAAGTGCCCCAAGTGCGGCGGCCGGCTGGTGAAGCGCACCGGCGTGAGCCAGAAGACCAACAAGCAGTACAACTACTACTGCTGCGAGTTCCTCAACAGCAAAGACGAGAGCCGCCGCTGCGATTTCCGGACGTGGGACGTGCCGGTGAAGGACAACTGCCCGGTGTGCGGCCAGACCATGTTCAAGAAGTCCGGACGGGGCTTCAAGCGGCCCTTCTGCATCAATCCGGAGTGCTCCAACTTCACGCCGGAGGAGAAGCGGGGCGGCTATGTAAAGAAGGAGACGGCCAGCGCGGATGCCGCCGCGGCGGAGAGCGCGGCCGAGAAGAAGCCTGCCGTCAGGAAGAGCGCGGCGAAAAAGACGACGGCAAAGAAGTCCACAGCTAAGAAATCCGCGTCGTCCAAGACGACTGCGGCGAAAAAGACGTCCGCCAAGACCACAGCGAAGAAGTCCGCCGCGAAAAAGGCGGCTCCGGCGGAGGAGTAAGGCCGCCGGGCCGGTTTGACCAGACGATTCCACGCAAAGGACAGTGACTATGAACGTAACAGTGATCGGCGCCGGACTGGCGGGCTGCGAAGCGGCCTGGCAGCTGGCCCAGCGGGGCATTTCCGTAACGCTGAAGGAAATGAAGCCCCATAAAATGACGCCGGCGCACCACAGCGCGGGCTTTGCGGAGCTGGTCTGCTCCAACTCCCTGCGGTCGGATCAGCTGGAGAACGCCGTGGGCCTGCTCAAGGAAGAGCTGCGCCGCTGCGGCTCCCTCATCCTGCGCTGCGCGGACGAGACCCGGGTGGAGGCGGGCGGCGCGCTGGCGGTAGACCGGGAGGGCTTTTCCAAGGCGGTCACCGACGCCATCCGCAGCCATCCCAACATCACGGTGGAGGAGGGGGAGGTCACGGCCATCCCGGAGGGGGAGGTCATCGTGGCCTCCGGTCCGCTGACCTCCGACGCGCTGTCGCGGGCCATCGGCGATCTGTTCCCGGAGAGCCGCTACCTGAACTTCTTCGACGCGGCGGCCCCCATCGTGACCTTTGAGAGCGTGGACATGGACCACGCGTGGTTTGCGTCCCGGTATGACAGAGGAACGGCGGATTACATCAACTGCGCCATGAGCGAGGAGGAGTATCTGGCCTTCTGGAAGGAGCTGTGCGCCGCCGAAGAGGCGGAGGTCCACGGCTTCGAGGACAAGAACGTGTTCGAGGGCTGTATGCCGGTGGAGGTCATGGCCCGGCGCGGGGTGCAGACCCTGTGCTACGGCCCGCTGAAGCCCAAGGGCCTGCCTGACCCCAAGACCGGGCGGGAGCCTTACGCCGTGGTGCAGCTCCGCCGGGATAACGCGGACGGTACGCTCTACAACATCGTCGGCTTCCAGACCCATTTGAAGTGGGGCGAGCAGAAGCGGGTGTTCTCCATGATCCCGGCGCTGAAAAACGCGGAATACGTGCGCTACGGCGTCATGCACCGGAACACCTATCTGGATTCCCCCCGCCTGCTGGACCGGTACTACCGGGTCCGGGGGCAGGAGCGCATCGCCTTTGCCGGGCAGATCACCGGCGTGGAGGGCTATGTGGAGTCCACCGCCTCCGGCTTTGTGGCCGGGACGGAGCTTGCCCGGCGGCTGCTGGGGCAGGAGCCGCTGGACTTCCCGCAGGAGACGGCGCTGGGCGCGCTGGCCCTGTACGTGAGCAACGCCACCGTGGGTGATTTTCAGCCCATGAACATCAACTTCGGCATCATGCCGCCCCTCGACCACAAGGTCAAGGGAAAGCGGAACAAGAACGCGGAGCTGTCCCGCCGTTCGCTGGACATCGTGGATGCCATCAGAGAGAGACTTTAAGG
>CAKUKL010000177.1 GCA_934662925.1 uncultured Oscillospiraceae bacterium
GCCATATCCGTGCCGTCTCCATCCCCACCCAGCCCCGCCGGGTGCTGGACGCCGCCGGTCTCGGCCGGATCATCCCGTTAGAGTGAAAAGGAGTGTTACATATATGAAAGCCATCGACCAAGCCACCGTCACCTTCACCTCCCGCTCCGCCAACGAGGGCTTCGCCCGGACCGCCGCCGCCTGCTTCGCCGCCCGGCTGGACCCCACGCTGGACGAGATCGCCGACATCAAGACCTCCGTCAGCGAGGCGGTGACCAACGCCATCGTCCACGCCTACCCAGACTGTCTGGGCCGGGTGGTCATGCGGCTGCGGCTGTACGAGAACAACGAGCTGGAGGTGCAGGTGAAGGATTTCGGCGTGGGCATCGCCGACGTGGAGCAGGCCCGGACGCCGCTGTTCACCACCGGGAACGAAGAGCGCTCCGGCATGGGCTTCACCATTATGGAGAGCTTCATGGACAATCTGAAGGTGCGCTCCGCCGTGGGAAAGGGCACTACCGTCACCATGCGCAAGCACATCGCCCGCCGGGCGGGCGGCGGACGGTGAGGGGGGCGGACGCTCCCACCCTGCTGGAGGCCGCGCGGCGCGGCGACAACGAGGCCTGCGAGCGGCTGCTGGTGGAAAACAGCGGCCTGATCTGGTCGGTGGCCAAGCGCTACTACGGCCGGGGTGTGGAGAGCGAGGACCTGTACCAGCTGGGCTGTCTGGGCTTTCTCAAGGCGGTGCGGGGGTTTGACCAGTCCTACGGCACCCAGTTCTCCACCTACGCCGTGCCCAAGATTGCCGGGGAGATCCGCCGTTTTCTCCGGGACGACGGCGTGGTAAAGGTCAGCCGGGGCGTCAAGGAGCGGGCGCTGGCCGTCCGGCTGGCCCGGGACCGGCTGTGCGCCCAGCTGGGCCGGGAACCAACCCTGTCCGAGCTGTCCGCCGCCACCGGGCTTGAGCCGGAGGACATTGCCGCGGCGGAGACGGCCACCATGCCGGTTGCGTCCATCCACAGTGAGAGCGGCGAGGAGGGCTTTACGCTGGAATCCGTGCTGGGGGATGGCGGCATGGAGGACGAGGTGGTGGAGCGGCTGGCCCTCCGGGCCGCCATCGACCGCCTGCCGGAGCGGGAGCGGCAGGTGGTGCTGCTGCGGTTTTTCAAGAACCTCACGCAGGACCGGGCGGCAAAGGTGCTTGGGGTCAGTCAGGTGCAGGTATCCCGCATCGAGCGGCGGGCGCTGGGGCACCTGCGGGAGGTTTTGGAGACATAGTCTCCAAAACAAAGGGCCAAAGGCCCTTTACCTCTTTTTTCGTATTCGCCGGAAGCTCCGGCGGGGGCAGGTTTCGCCTGCGGGCGAGTTACTTTCTGTGCAAACAGAAAGTAACCAAAGAGTTGTTCAGGGGCGAAAATACGGATTCGACTTCAGGCGCTGAAATTCGCGCCCTCGCTCATAGTATTTTCCCCCTGAAAACCCCAGAATTTACGAGAGAGCGTTCAAAGAGTGCGTTCGTCTATTTCCGGCGCGGGGTAAGCCGACACTCGAAGCCTCTGTTTTTCGCTGCCGCTCCAATGGTGGTCGTTATGGCTGGTTCGGCCATCGGTGGGCGCCTACCCGTTGCGTTGCCATTGGTGCGGTAGCGCTATTGAACGCCTATGTCGCAAGTCAGCACCAGCGCAGCGGCAGCGGAAATAGAACGACAGCGTCTTAACAAAGTAGTCGGAAAGACTTCTGTGGCATGGCAAAAACAAGATTATGCCAATCCCCTTTAAGGGGTACACAGGGGATTATCCCCTGTGCGCTTCTTTGGTGACTTTCTGTGCGGACAGAAAGTTACCCCAGCGGAGCGTCCGCGGAGGACGCTCAAGGCCCTTCGCCGATTTTTCGGCGAATTCGAAAAAGCGAATCCGCGTTTTCTCCCTAAGCGTGCTTTTGGTTTCTTTTCGCACGAGCGAAAAGAAACTCGCCCGCAGGCGAAACCTGATCCTCGCCGGAACTCCCGGCGAATGCGGGAGAATAAGGTGCAGGGCTTCGCCCTGCGAACTCTCCGCCTTCGGCGGATAGTTCTTGTCAATCCCCCCGCCGGGTGCTATACTGACCTCAAACAGAAAAATACTTGATACTTGTTTGGAGAATGGCATATGAAGACATTATACATCGTCGTGCCCTGCTACAACGAGGAAGAAGTGCTGCCGGAGACCTCCCGCCGCCTGCGGGAAAAGCTGGAGGCTCTCATAGCCGCCGGAAAGATCGGCGGCGAGAGCCGGATCCTGTTCGTCAACGACGGCTCCAAAGACAAAACGTGGGAGATCATCTCCGCCCTCCACGCACAGTGCCCCCTATTCTGCGGCGTAGACCTCACCCGGAACCGGGGCCATCAGAACGCCCTGCTGGCCGGGCTGATGACCGCCAAGGACCGGGCGGACGCCGTCATCTCCATGGACGCCGACCTTCAGGACGACGTGAACGCGGTGGACGAGATGGTGGACAAGTTTCTGGACGGCGTGGACATCGTGTACGGCGTGCGCTCCTCCCGGAAAACGGACACCTTCTTCAAACGCTTCACCGCCGAGGGCTTCTACCGGCTGATGAACGCCATGGGCGCGGAGACGGTGTTCAACCACGCCGACTACCGGCTCATGTCCCGCCGGGCGCTGGAGGGTCTGGCGGAATTTAAGGAAGTAAACCTCTTCCTCCGGGGCATCGTGCCCATGGTCGGCTACCGCACGGACACGGTGGAGTATGAGCGGGGGGAGCGCTTCGCCGGAGAGAGCAAATACCCCCTGAAAAAGATGCTGGCCTTCGCTATGGAGGGCATCACCTCCCTGTCGGTGAAGCCCCTGCGGATGATCACCGGGTTGGGCTTTTTCATCTTCCTCGTGTCCCTCATCATGATCATCTACCACCTCGTGCGCTGGGTGGGCGGCAACACCGTCACCGGCTGGGCGAGCCTTGCCTGTTCCCTGTGGGCGCTGGGCGGGCTGATCCTGCTGTCCCTCGGCGTGGTGGGCGAATACATCGGCAAGATCTATCTGGAGACGAAGGGCCGGCCCCGATTCCTCATCCGTCAGGTGCTGGAGGACAACGATGAAGAAAAAGCTGATTGATTCCTCCGTCTGGAAATTTCTGCTGGTGGGCGTGGGCAACACCCTGCTGTCCATGGCGCTCATGTTCCTGCTGGAGGGGCTGGGCTACTGGCCGTCCACCGCCATCGCCTATCTGGCCGGGGCGGTGATGAGCTTCTTCCTCAACCGTTCCTTTACGTTCAGGAGCCGGGCAGACTTCTGGCCATCGGCGCTGAAATTTGCGATCAACGTGGCGGTGTGCTACGTCATCGCCTACTCCGTGGCTCAGCCGCTGGCCGCGTGGGTGCTGGGCCGCACCGCCATCCCCGCCATCTGGCGGGAGCGTCTGGCCAAGGTGGGCGGCATGGGACTGTACACCGTGCTCAACTATTTCGGGCAGCGTTTTTTCGCCTTTCGGAACAAGTCGTGAACGAGATATTAAGTTCCCTATCTCTCTTTTTCATTTTTCCTTAATAAATCCTAATAATGTTCATCTTTTTCTCCGTTTTCGCTCACTTTTCCCGTTTCGTCATATTCCATTAAAATCTCCCGTTAGTATCATGCATCCGCGCAATCTCCGCTAATCTACCCGCATAAATTGACAAAAAATTCTATCCGTGATACGATGCATCTACCACATTCCGGGAGGTGCCGTCATGTCCGTCGATTATTACGCTCTGCTCGGTGTCCCGCGATTCAGTGCCACGCCGGAGGAGATCCGGCGCGCATACCTGGAACAGATCCAATTCTTTCATCCGGATGCCGGAAATGTCTCCCCGGAAATCGCACTTGAAAAGACGCAGCAGCTCAATCACATCTACGATACGCTCAAAGACCCATTCAAGCGGCAGCAGTATGACGCCATGCTCCGCGAACAGGCCCGGGCCGAGCCCCGAGCTGAACCACAAAGCGCTCCTACCGCTTCCACCGAACACACCGCGCCGCCGAAAGATCCGCCCGAACCGGTTTCCCGCAGCGGCCGCATCATCGTGCAGGTCATCATTGCGCTCTTTATCATCGTAGTCACAGCCGGTCTCTGCTTCACTTTTATGGGCGGGTCTCCCGGCAGCACACCGTCTGCCAGCGCCGCCCCTGCGGCTCCGTCCAGTACGCCCCGGCCCACCGCGACGCCCAGGCCG
>CAKUKL010000178.1 GCA_934662925.1 uncultured Oscillospiraceae bacterium
GTCCAGGTGGGCCTGCTGAAGGTCGGCGGGCATCTCCTTGAACTGGGCCCAGGTCGTGGGGCGGTTGACGGCGTAGGTATGCACCGGCCCGTTGAGGCCGCGCTTCTGCGCCGCCGTCAGGTGGTCACTTGGCAGGGTGCATTTCCTGCTCCGGGCGCCGCTGACCTTGTGCCGGGCGCTGGAGACGAGGGATTTCTTCTGTTTCACTTCTTCGTAAAATTCGTTCATGCTGTACCTCCGTGTCGGGTTGTCTGGTTCATCGGGTTCATCGGGTTCTGGTCATCAGACCACGCGCATCACGGCGGGGGCCCGGGCCCGGCGTCCGGGCCGACGGGTGTAGCTGTACTCCGCCTTCTCGCTGTTGTCCGGGTCCCACTCATAGGCCAGCCGGGCCTCGTCGGAGATCCGCCAGTCCCGGCCCAGCTTGAAGCCGCGGAGCCTGCCCTGCCGCAGCAGGTCGTAGACCAGATCCTTGGAGCACCCCCACCGGGCTGCCAGGCTCGCCGGGGTGTAGTACAGCTCCTCCCTTGCCTGGTGTGCCTTGTCGTGCATGGGCAGATCGAACCGTCCCTCATCCATCACCGCTCACCTCCCTTCACCACCTGACAGATCGCCGCGGCCTGAATGATGAGCTCAGAGGCCACGTCTCGCTGGGTCAGGCCGGTATACGCGCTCAGCCGCCGGACGGCCAGCTCCGCTTCCGGCGTGACCCGGAGCGTTCCGTTCAGCCTTCGGCAGCCGGGGTTGGCCATGTCGTAGCAGCGCAGGATGATCGGGCTGTCCGGTTTCTCGGTTTCTGCGGGAAAATTCAGTTTGTCGTTCATAGCAATAATTCCTTTCACATTTTTCGGGTATCTCGAATCGACGTTTGCACGTTTTTACGGGTTTGTATTTATGTGATCTCCTTTGCCTGGGTTTACGCCTGTGCCGCGGTATCATGCCTGCCAGGGCGCTGATCCGCCATGAATGCCATGCCCTCCGCGAAGGCTATGGTTCTGTCCTGCTCGGCCTCTGTCATGGCCGGGATCGCCTTCTTCAGGGCTTCAAGGATCTTCTCTTCCCGTTCGCTCATGCTTGCCCACCTCCTTTATTTGTGGTATGCTGGTGTCACTGACACTGTTGAGCCGCCCTGCCTCAGATGCCCGTCAAGCAAGCACTGAGGGAGGTGATCTCATGGATCGTCTGGAACGCTCCGTCGTCTTTGGCTGTCCCGTTTGTGGTCAGCAGGTCCGCGTTGACGTGGAGTATACCGGCAAGACCGTTACTTGCCAGGGCTGTCACCGCACTTATGACATCCCCGCCGAGTGGCGTGACTACCTTGCCCGGTTCCGCACGTTGAGTCGTGGACTGTCATTCTGAACCCGTTGAACTGAGACCCGCTGAACCGTTGATCCGGAGAACCCGTTGAACTGTGAACCCGCCATGCCCGACGTCAGTACGACGGGCATCTGAGGCAGGGCGGCTGTGGAATTGAAAGGACTGGTGCTGATGTATGACCCGCGCAGAGATCCGCTCCTGAAAAAGCTGGAGCAGGCCGCCATGGAGCGGGCCGAGAAAAAGGCGGAGACGGTGCGCCGTCACGCGCTTGAAGATGAGCACCTTGATCTCGACCGGCGCAGTGACGCGCGGAGCCAGAAGGCGCTGAACGTCTCCTACTGTTCGCTCGCCGTGGCCATCATTTCGATCATAATAGCAGCCGTCGCACTGCTAAAATGATGAGGAAAATGCCGCCCACGATGTTTATATAGGATAGGATGGTGACGTGGCGGCACAGTCTCCTGTGCTTCAGCTCCCGCTCCCATTCCTCGTCGGTCATCCAGTCCGGTTTCACCTTGAGGTCTCCCTTCATAGCGCTCACCTCCTAACAGAATTTTCTGGCCTTAGTGGCCCATCAAGCCGATTGTCAAGCGGCAATCGGCTTTTTCCGTAGCGTAGCACGGAAAATTTTTCAGCCTACCATGTAGGCCAAGAAATTGCTAAGCAACTATCGCTCGGTTCCTGGCAATACATTAGCACGGCCGAGTATTGTTTGTCAAGCGCTTTTTCAGTGCTGGGCAATATTTTTTCTTGACTTGCCGATTACGCTGTGTTATCCTCAGTTGTGTTAGGAGGTGATGGCGAATGGAAACCATCAACCAGCGAATAGACGCGGTGCTGAAAACATCCGGCCTGACTAAGACGGCTTTCGCGAAACGCATTGGGCTGGGTCAGCCCTTCGTTTCCCAACTCTGCTCCGGCATGAAACAGCCCAGCGACCGCACCATCCGGGACATCTGCGAAGAGTTCAATGTAAATGAAACGTGGCTGCGCACGGGCGAGGGCGATATGTTTAATGAAGTCACGCGCGATGAGCAGATCGCGGACTTCGTGGGTGATGTGCTGCGGGAGCGGGACGATTCCTTCCGGCGGCGCTTCGTCTCCGCGCTCTCCCGCCTCGACGCGGACGGCTGGGCCGCGCTGGAGCATTTTGCGCAGGAGCTGATCGCGGAGCATGAAAAAAAGGACTGAGCCTCGGCAGCTCAGTCCTTTCCTCACCCGATCAGGGCTTTTATAAATCTGTATGCCAGCTTTAGCTTTCGTTCATCCAGCTCATCCAAAAGCCCGATGATCTTTTCCCGCATTGACGACTCCCTTCTCCGCACGGACCCGGTGAAATTCCTTACACATACTATAGAACGCCCGTTCTACCATTTCAAGAGGTAATTTCCGCCAAAACTCAGTGCAACATTTGTTGCAGAACGGAGAAAATAAAAAAGGCCGTCTCCTGCTGGCACAGGAGACGGCCCGACATCCATTTTTCCGACAAGGCACACCAGGCAAAGGAGGACCTATCAGACTGCGGATGGCCCCGAGCTCCGCCACAAGGAGGAGGACAAAGGAGGCATCCTCATTGTATCAGTCTGGCAGGCATTTTACAAGGAGGAATTTTAATGTCAAAGGAGAAATCGAAACAAAAATATCTGACAAAAGCGATCACCTGCCCGGACGGTACGCGCAAGTACATCCGTGCAAAGACCCGGGCAGAGCTGGACCGCAAGGAAAACAAATTCCGCGCCGAGATGGGCATGGGCATCAACGTCAGCGACAACACCCTTGTGGCGGAGTGGGCTCAGACCTGGGTAGACGTGTACAAGCGTCCGCAGATCGACTCCCGTTCTGTGCAGGCGGTACTGGTCAAGCTGAACTGCCACATCCTCCCGGTCATCGGGGCCATGCGCCTGCGGGACGTGCGCCCCACGGACTGTGCCGCAGTCATGGCAGGGGTCTCAGGCATGAAGAAGTCCACGGCATCCGCCGTCCGCGTGGTTATGAAGTCCATGTTCGAGTGTGCCGTAGAGAACCGGCTGCTGGCCTTCAACCCCGTGACCCGAGGTGTCGCGGTGTCCGGGGTCCCGTCGAAGGACCGGGTCCCCCTGACCCGGGAGCAGCTGGAGCAGGTCTGCGCCGCTGCCAAAGTACGGGACCCGGATCTCTACACCTTCGTGCTGCTGTGCGGCTATGCGGGGCTGCGGGCTGGGGAAGCACTGGGGCTGAGCCTGGACAACGTGGACCTTAGCACCGGACTCATCCACGTCTGTATGCAAAACCGAGCTGAAATAAGCGGGGTAACGACGAAGCTGAAAACAACTGCTTCCGACCGTTACGTTCCAATGCCGCCTATCCTGCTGGCCCACATGACCGCACTGAAGCGAGAACGGTCAGGGTTTATCTTTGACGTAAGCCGCCCGTCGCTGTACCGTGGTATGGCCGACAAGCTCATGCGGCTTTGCACAGTCAAGGCCGATGGTACGCCCCGCGCTAAGCCGCATCCCAGTCTATCCTACGTGGACTTCTACGTGCACCCCCACCTGCTGCGCCACACCTATGCCACCATGTGCTTTGAGTCCGGCCTGGACGTGAAGGAGGTCCAGTACCTGCTTGGGCACAGCACCGCGCAGATGACCATGGAGGTCTACGTCCACTATGTCTCCAACGCCCGTCTCAACGAAACGGCGCAGAAGATCGAGCAGGCATTTCCAGCGCCCAAACTGGCTGTGCTCGGCTGATAACGGCGCGTGTAGCGCAGCCCCTGTTACGAACTGTTGCACTTTCAGGTCGCGCCAAACCCGCAAACCTTACGCCCCGAACCGAAAGCGGGATCGACCGGTCAGTCCCAGAAAATTTATGTAAACTTTTTGTGACC
>CAKUKL010000179.1 GCA_934662925.1 uncultured Oscillospiraceae bacterium
CTATTGTATCACGGGCACCTCAAAGCCTGTTGATACCTGAAATTATTAACTTTAAAACTTATTATACGAGGAGAAATTTTTATGAAAAAATCGGGAAAGATCGTGCTTGCGGTGCTCATCGGCGGGCTGGTGCTGATGGGAGCGATCCTGGCGTGGGCGCTGCTCACAGGCCGGGACGGCGTGGAGGGCGACCTCGTGTTTGTCAACAGCAGCGGCGTCGCCGTCGGCTCGGTAGGTATTGACGAGTTTGGCGCGGACGGGGAGACGGTCAGCTCCACCGTGGGCCAGAACGCCGACAACAGCTGCATGGGCAAGGGGGCCAGCATCAGCTTCGAGGTGGAGCGGGGCTATCCGCTGGAGCTGACGGCGTACAGTGCCGTGGGCGGCCATGGCGCTCTGGCGAGTCTGACGGTCAGCGAGGCCCCGGCGGAGCGCTGGTACGTGGTGGCCCGGGACGACGGCGCGGGCGGCGTGACGCTGGAGCTCACTGAAGAGCGGCCCGACGAGCTGAAGTGAGCGCGGGAGATTCAGAACGCAAAGATGAAAACCCCCGGATGACGGTTTGTCATCCGGGGGCCGTTTTTATCACTCAAACATGGCCATGTAGCGGCGGAAGATCTCGATGCCGTCCACCGTGTCCGGGCGGCGGTTGGCGCAGGTCATGCGCTCCGGGTGGAACTGGGTGGAGATCAGGGGGAAGGAGGCGTGCTCTACGGCTTCTACGATGCCGCCCTCTGACCAGAGCACAGGGGTCAGGCCGTCGCCCAGCTTGTCCACCGCCTGATGGTGGGCGCTGTTGACGCAGAATTCCTCGCCGTAGGTCTGGCGGTACCAGCTGCCCTCGGCGCTGTAGACCGCGTGGACTTTGTCGCCGGGATCAGTGGGTACCCGGCGGTGAAAGCGGCACAGCACATCGCCGATGTGCTGCTGAAGGGTGCCGCCCAGCCCCACGTTGATGACCTGATGGCCCCGGCAGAGGCCCAGCACCGGCTTGTTCAGGGCGAGGAAGCCGCCCAACAGCTCCAGCTCCGCCATGTCACGGTCCCGGTCGATGTCGGCGGAGCCGTCCAGCTCCTGCCCGAAGAGGTCGGGGGCGATGTCGCCGCCGCCGGTGAGCAGCAGGCCGTCGTAGTCCAGCGAGAACTGTGGGCAGTAGGCTACCACGGGAAGGCCGCCGGCGGCCTCGACCGCGGCGACGTAGTTTTCACAGGCTCCGGTGCCGGAGATCAGAATTTTGGGTTTCATCCGTTGTCAGCTCCATTCAGATAGTCGTATGCAAATTGGGCGTACAGCGCCGCGCCCCGGGGGAGGGCTTCCTCGTCGATGCGGAAGCATTCGTTGTGGTGGGGGTAGACGGCGTCCAGCGCCTCGTTCCGTCCGCCCAGAAAGGCGAAGAGGGTGGGGACGTGCTCGCTGTAAAAGGCGAAGTCCTCGGACACCATGACCGGGGGCAGGTGGCCCAGCCCCTCCGGGCCGTACAGCGTCTCCGCCGCGCGGCGGCCGATGGCGGTGAGGGCGGAATCGTCGTTGGACACGGGCCGGGCGGTGGGGATCCACTTGAATTCCGCTGTGCAGCCGGAGGGCAGGCAGGCGGCGGAGAACAGGGCGGACAGGTCGCCCTCCAGCCGGGCGCGGAGGGCAGGGTCGAAGCAGCGGGCGGTGCCCGTCATGGTGACGGTGTCCGCCACGATGTTGAACTGCTCGCCGCCGCGGATGGTGCCGACGGTGATCACCAGCGGCTGGAACGCGTCGTGCCGCCGGGCGACGTAGCCCTGCAGCTGGGTGACGGCGGCGGCCGCGGCAACGATGGCGTCGCAGCCCAGATGGGGGGATGCGCCGTGGGCGGCAGTGCCATGGACGGTCAGCTCGAAATTGTCGCAGGCAGACATGCGGGGGCCGCTCTCCACGCTGATGAGCGGGGCTTCCAGCCCGCTCCAGATGTGCATGCCGAAGGCGGCGTCCACGCCGTCAAGGCAGCCGTGATCGATGAAATAGAGGGAGCCCATGGACGTCTCCTCCGCCGCCTGAAACAGGAAGCGCACGGTGCCGCACAGCTCGTCACGATGGGGGGCGAGGAGCTTTGCCGCGCCCAGCAGCATGGCGGCGTGGCAGTCGTGGCCGCAGGCGTGCATGGCGCCGTTTTGGGAGGCGTAGGGCAGGCCGGTGTTCTCCCGGATGGGCAGGGCGTCGATGTCCGCCCGGAGCAGCACGGTTTTGCCGGGCTTTCCGCCCACGAGGTCGGCCATCAGGCCGGTGTGGCCCTCGAACCGGGTGACGGGGATGCCGAGGGCGGCAAGCTCCGCCGCGATGTCCTCGGTGGTCTGGTATTCGTGGAGACTCAGCTCCGGATTCTGATGAAAATGGCGGCGTAAGGCGCGGATGTACTCCTGCTCTGCCTGAGCCGGTGCGGAAAAGTTCATAAGCGGCCTCCTTGGGTGGTAAAATGCGGGTGAGCGCGGCGAAAGCGCGGCGGCTCTGCGTAAAACTCACTGAAAGTTGGTATACCATAGAACCAGAGGAAAAGCAAGGATTTTTGCGGCGGTGGGCCCTGGAAAACGGTAAAATACGGGGCGCTCAAGGCGGGGATGGAGAAAGCCGCGGCCTGTAAATCAGGCCGCGGCTTTTTTGATGGAAGGATCAGCAGTGCTGATTTCAGGAGATGACCTCGCCGCCGGGGGCGGAATTGGCGTTGGACCAGATGCGCTCCAGCGCAGCCCAGTCGCGGTCGGCCAGCTTGAGGGTCCACTTCTCGACCTGTTCCTGCCGGACCGTGGTCCCGACGTATTTGTGGGAGTTGGTGGCCTCCTGAATGGCGGCGTAGTACCAGATATCCGTGTTGGTGTTGTCCGGCCATGTGACCATCGTCTCATAGGGCAGCAGGCAGTCCTTATGGGGCTTGCGGCCCAGCGTGCGGTTGACGACGGTACAGGTCTCGGCCCGGGTAATGAAATCATCAGGGCGGAACATGCCGTGATCGTCGCCCTCGATCAGGCCGAATTCCACGGCGGCGGCCAGATAGCGGGCGTACCACTCGTTGCCGGTGACGTCGGGGAAGCGGCCGTCATAGGTGTAGCCCTGAAGATCGGCGTACTTGAAGAAGCTCACGGCGATCTTGGTAAGCTCGGAACGGGTGATAGGCGCGGTGGGACGGAAGGTCCCGTCGGGGTAGCCGCTCAAGATGCCCATCTTGGTCAGGGTGGAAATGGCGTTGTTGCACCACATGTCGGCGGGCACGTCGGAGTAGGAGTTGACCTGGCACCAGTTTTCCTCCCGGGCGGAATCCTTGAGCATGCGGAAGAAGATCGTGGCCACCTCAGCTCTGGAAATATTTGCTTCGGGTCTTACCGTGCCGTCAGTGAAGCCGATGATGTAGGAATAGTGGTTTTTCGTGTCGAGATCCGGCGTGGGGTCCGGAATCACGGGATCCGGAATGATGATGGCGGAATCTCTGTGGTTGTTGAAGCTCACGAAGGCGGTACCGCCGGAAGGCACATTGCCCTCGGCGTTGACGGCGCTCACCGTGTAGTCGCCGCTGTTCAGCTCGGTCACGGCGTAGGCCGCTCCGGCGGGCAGACCGCTGATGGTGATGCTTTCGCCGGTTTTCAAACTGATGACGGCGGAGCCGTTCTGGAAGGCAACGCCGCTGTACTCGCCGGTGACGCCGCTCACATCCACACGGAAGAGGAACTGCGCGTTCACGTCCGCGCCGGTGCCGCTGACGGTCTTGGTGATACACAGCGCGCCGGTCTCGACGATCTCGGGCGTCTTGTGGTAGACGTTGGTGAACACGAAGCCGTCCGCGCCGTAGTCATAGTTCTCGCCGCCTGCGGTATAGGCCACCTCGGCAATGAGCTTGTTCCCCGCGTTGAGTGACACCTTGACCACGGCGGTGTAGGCCGTCTGGTCGTAGGCCATGCCCTCGACGGAACCGCTCACCTCGGTGACGGTGTAGGTATACGTGCCCGCCTCAGCAAAGACGATGTCGCCGAAGCTGCCAGTGCCGCTGCCGTTGATAGTGAGGGTGCTCTTCTGGGGCATGGGCGCGCCCTCGCTGCCGGTGAGCCGGAAGCTGACGGCGGCGCTGGTGATATCGCTGCCCTCGGTGTAGCGCTTGGTGACGGCGAAGCCGTTCAGGGTGCAGGCGTCCGGGTCAGGCGCGGTGTAGGTG
>CAKUKL010000180.1 GCA_934662925.1 uncultured Oscillospiraceae bacterium
GACCCCATTTCTTTTGATTGCGTACAAAAGAAACGGTGTCGAACCGCCAAAGAAAATACGCCGAAGGGGTGCGTCAATAACTTCCGGTCTTCTGCCACTGACGGAAGGAAACTCCTTCGTTAAGACGCCGCCGTTTTCTTTCCGCTGCCGCTGCTCTGATGTAAACCTGCAAGGCTTGCGCCCGATAGCGCTACCGCACCATCAAGCAAACTTGAAGAGCAGGCGCCATTCGGTGGCCCGACAAATTTTAACAAGCTCCAATGGAGCGGCAGCGATAATTAGCGGCTTCGCGTGTCCTGTTACCTCGCGCCGGAACTAGAACACTGCACTTCTTGATTGCGCCCTCGTAAACCTTGGGGTTTTCAGGGGGAAAATACTATGAGCGAGGGCGCGCTTCTCCGCGCCCGATGTCGAATCCGTATTTTCGCCCCTGAACGTGTCTTTGCCTACTTTCTGCACGAGCAGAAAGTAGGTCGCCCCAAGGGGGCGAACCCCCTGCTCATGCCGGACTCCCGGCAAATACGGGAGAATAAGGTACAAAGGGCTTCGCCCTTTGAAATAGAACATTTGTTCTGTTCGCTCCGTAGATTACCACCTTCCCGCGCCGCTGTCAACCGTTTTCGGGAATTTTTTCTCCACAACTTGTCCGCCAGAGCACGGGTAATCGGACACTTCCCTTCCGGCGCTCCGGGCAAAAGTTGCACACAGTTTCCCCGCTGTCCAATGTTCACAAAGGGTTCACAGTCCCGGGGTTGACTTGCCGCCCCCGCCGGGTTATATTGAAAAAAATAAAAGTTCAACAGGAGGTCCTTGTATGAAAAAAGGAACCAAGCTCGGCCTTCTGGGCCTGCTGGCCGGGGCCGGAGCGGCGGGCGGAATGGCCGCCGCAGGCACCGCCCTCTATAATCAGGTAATGATCCCCACCCCCCGGGACCCCGCCCGCAGCGCCGACGACCCCGCCGAGTGCGCCGAGGGCCGCCGCTGGGCCCAGATGGCCGCCGGATTTCAGGAGGCGTCCATCCAGTCGGTGGACGGCCTGCATCTGTGGGCGGCCGTCGTCCCCGCCAAAAGTCAGACCCACCGCTGGGCCGTCTGCGTCCACGGCTACCACGACGACCACACCGGCATGGGCGTGTACGGCAAGCGCTACCACGAGGCGGGCTGGAACGTCCTCCTCCCCGACCAGCGGGGCTACGGCAACAGCGAGGGCTACTACATCGGCTGGGGCTATGACGAGCGGCTGGATCTGGTGGGCTGGATCTCGTGGATCATCCGCCACGACGCCGACGCGGAGATCCTGCTCCACGGCGTGTCCATGGGCGCGGCCACGGTGCTGATGACCACCGGCGGCGCGCTGCCCGGCAACGTGAAGGCCGCCATCTCCGACTGCTCCTACACCGACATCGAGACGGAAATGCGCCACGTGGTGCAGGACTACCGCAAGGACGGAGACCGTCGCCTTCCCGTACCCACCTCCGCGGCCTTTGCTCTGCTGCGGCAGACCACCCTGCGGAAAACGGGCTTCGACCTCCGGGACGCCTCCCCCATGGAGGCGGTGGAGCGCTCCAAGACTCCCACACTGTTCATCCACGGCACGGAGGACAAGTTCGTCCCCTCTCACATGATGGGCAAGCTGTTTCAGGCCGCCCGCTGCCCCAAGAGCTTCCTGTGGATCCCCGGCGCGGGCCACGCGCAGGCGGTGGGCATCGACCCCAACCTCTACTGGTCCACGGTGAGCACCTTTGTTGACACCTATTTCGCATAAAATCAAGCAAAAAGCGGAAGCGCACTGCGCTTCCGCTTTAATTAACCTTGCAGCATTTCGCCGCAGCAGCGGCGAAGAAAATAAAATCTGTTTCTTCCCCGCTCAGAACAGATCCAGCATGTTGTCCAGATAGATGGCCTCCCGGACCCGCAGCTGATACTCCGGCTTTGTCATGTAGTAGAGCAGAAATTCCAGCACCAGCGCACTGCCCAGCCCACGGCCCTCAATCTTGAAGTTGGAAAAGCCCATGGGTAGGTAAATGTTCTGAATGTCCCCGACGCCGATGAAAGCGGGATTTTCCATAGCCTTCGAGAATCGGTAGCCCTCCCCGGCGTCCGGGGCGGCGCAGCGGTGCTCCGGCGCGTCCTCCCCCAGATTTTTGCGGCTCACCGCCTCGTAGCAGGCTCTGCGGCCGGCACAGCCGAAAAAGCAGCACTCGTTGCAGAGAAATTCCACCTTCTCCCGCAGAGGAGCCGGAAGGGTGGCCAGTTCGTCAAATCTCCGGTTCAGCCGGAAATCCGGCACGATATAGCGAAATTCGTCCCGGGCCGCTTCCGCCTCGAACTGCCGGAAATCCGTCAGCACCTTGGTGGTGGAGGAGACAAAGTAAAGCCCCGGATAGGTCCGTTTCAGATAGTCCAGCAGCAGCTCCGAGTGGACGATGACGCCGTTCTGCGGGCCGTCATCCTCCGCGAACAGGCGGCAGAGGGCATTGCATTTCTGGTCGGAGAGGTGCTCCTCCCGCAGCAGGGAGTTGCTGAAGGTCAGCCGGGCGGAAACGCCGTATTCCCGCGTCAGGGCCAGCACCGCCCGGGGATCACAGTCCCCGGAGCCCACCCGTCCGCCGCCCCAGATGCAGTCCGCCGGAGCGCCGTAGATGGAGCCGATGTCGCACCAGTCGTAAAAATATTCCCGGTGCTCCCGGAACAGGGGCAGAAACAGCTCGTACAGCTCAAAAAACTCGAACAGGCCGGGCAGATGATAGTATGCGGTTTTCTTCTGCGCTCCGTCCATGGCCGTACCGTTCCCTCTTCGTTTTTCATTCCGGAAAAATAATAGCAGAAAGCTATGGAAAAATCCACATCGGAACGGAAAAAGCCCGGAGGATATCTGATCTTCCGGGCCTGATTCGTCTCTTGAAAAAAGCGTCCAAATATTGTAAGATGCAAACAGCAATAAAACTTTCGAAAGGTACGATACTTGACGCTGCATGATCGACCAGTTATATCTAACCGTTTAACAAAGGAGCATACTTATATGAAAAAGCTGATTGCACTTACTCTGGCATTAGTTTGTGCCCTCTCTTCTGCCGGCTGCAGCAAGTCAGAGCCTGAACTCATTCACAAGACATACACGGGTGAAGTTACGGAGATCACTGAGACAACCATTACGATCATTTACTACGGCGGCGCAGATAGGGAGGTCTCTTTTGAGATCACAGACTTAACCATTGCGATCCCAGACGACTTATCCGTCGGCGACGAGGTTATTATTGAGGCTGAATATACCGCAGATACAGATGAACCGTATCCGTTTGTTATGATAACTCATGATGATACCGATTAGCCAACCCTAATACGGCTTGATCTTTTGTATACGGACGCACGAAATAAAATCGGGCGTTTTCATTCTGCTCGGGCGAAGTGAATTCGCCCTCCGCCAAGCTTTTTACCTCCGTTTATTTTTGGGGCCGTCGCCCAGCGGTTTAACTCTTCTCGGCATAGGTCAACACTAAAAATTTGCTTGCCTTTTTCAGAAAAGTATATATTATAATTAACAGGAGTACATCGTTGTCGACTGGTATCCTCTTAAGTGGGGTGTGACGGCGGTAGACTCCTTTTTATGTGCGTTTTACAAAAGGTTTTGCTCCGCAAAACCCTTGTACGCGCAGGCGCGCCCCATAAATGAGGCCCCGACGCGGAGCTGCCGGACAGGCAGGCGCATCGGGGCCTTGTATGTTCCTTGATTAAAAGTCAGCGTTGCCGACCGTGCGCGGGTGCAGCTCCGCCCCGCCGGATGTCCCATCCGCGCGGGGACCCCTTTTCATTCTGCTCGGGCGAAGTGAATTCGCCCTCCGCCAAGGTTTTGCTCCGCAAACCCCTTGTACGCGCAGGCGCGCCCCATAAATGGGGCCCCGACGTGGAGCTGCCGGACAGGCAGGCGCATCAGGGCCCTGTTTGTTCCTTGATTAAAAGTCAGCGTTGCCGACCGTGCGCGGATGCAGCTCCACGTCGCGGATGTTGGACACGCCGGTGAGGTACATGACCATGCGCTCGAAGCCCAGACCGAAGCCGGCGTGACGGCAGGAGCCGTAGCGCCGCAGGTCGCAGTACCACCAGTAGTCCTCGGGCTTCATGCCCAGCTCGCGGATGCGGCT
>CAKUKL010000181.1 GCA_934662925.1 uncultured Oscillospiraceae bacterium
GGTCGGGCCGTTCGAGGGCTCCAAGCCCCGTCAGCTGCTCATCACCAAGGAGCAGTGGCAGGAGATGCAGTTCAAACAGGGCATGGTGGACAAGGCCCCTGAGCCGGAGTACAGCGAACCTGTGCCTGAGGAGTTCCCCTACGAGGGGGACGCCGTGGAACAGCGCCGGGACGCGCCGCCCTTTGATATGTAAAAAGCAAAAAGCAGCGGTATCGCCGTAGCGATACCGTTGCTTTTTTGCCCGGATATTTATTTGAACCACCCGGTGTTCCGGCTGTCCAGCACGTCCAGCATGGCGGACAGCATTTCGGCGGCTTCGCCCCGGGTGAGGGATGCGTTCAGCTCGCCCGTCATGGACACTACGCTGACCGCGTCCATGTTGACCACCGCCTGATAGGCCCAGACAGGGACGAGATCCTGACTGAAGGTGTCGGCAGTGGCCACGTCGCCCATGGCCAGCAGGCGGTCGATAATGACGGCGGCTTCGGCGGCGGTGATGTTGTGCCCGGCATTGAACACCGCCTGCCCGGCTTCGTTGGACGCGCCCTGCACCGCGCCGTTCATCAGTCCGGCGGACACGTAGCCCTTGGCCCAGGCGGAGATGTCGCCGTCGTCGTAAAAGCCGGTGACGGTGACGTGATCCAGCGCGTCCAGCCCGGCGGCGGTCATGGCCATGGCGAGAAATTCCTCCCGGCTCACCGGCTCGTCCGGCCCGAAGCAGTATGTCCCGCCGATGGCCGTGCCAGTGAACACGCCGCACTCTGCCAAGTGCAGGGCGGCGTAGTGGGCGGGATCGCCGTCCATGTCGGAGTAGCTGACCTTTGTGGTCTGCTTTTCAATGGTGATCTTCACCGTGGCCTCGTCGGAGACGTTGCCATTGGCGTCCACTGCCACATAGGTGAAGGTGTCCTTGCCCTTTTTGTTCTCGTAGGGCGTGTAGCAGAACGCGCCGTCCTCGCCTAGCATGACCTGTCCTCGGGCGGGCTTTTCCATTAGCTGGAAGGTGAAGAGGTCGCCCTCCGGGTCAACGGCGGCGCACTGGCCGTTGACGGCGACGTTTTTATAGGTGGTGAGGGTCAGGTTTTCGGCGATGGGCGCGGAGTTGGACGCTTCGGCGGCGGTGAGGGCCAGCGCGGCCGCTGGCATGGACAGCGCCCCGGTCAGACAGAGCGACAGAAGAATGACACGGCATTTCAAGGGGAAAGCCTCCTTTTTTGGTTGGTGTGGATAGCTTTCTCCAAAAGATGAAAAATATGCGGCTTCCGTGATGTCGGAAGCCGCATATTTGAAATTTTGATCTGCGTTCCGCTTATTTACGGCGGCGCGGCGCTATAGCTGGCTCCGGTCCTTCAGCCAGCTGGGCAGGGGCCGCATTTTGATGGACGACACGACGCCCATGGCGATGAACAGCGTCAGGGTGGATGAGCCGCCGTAGCTGATGAACGGCAGTGTCAGGCCGATGACGGGCATGACGTACAGGCACATGCCCACGTTCAGGATGGTCTGCACCATGAGCATCCCGGCGAAGCCGATGGCGATGTAGGCGGACATATGGCTCTTGGCCCGGCGGGACACCCAGACGCACCGCACGATGATGGCCAGCAGGAGCAGCAGCACGACGCAGCAGCCGATGAGACCGAACTCCTCGCCGCAGACGGCAAAGATGAAGTCGGTGTGCCGGGCGGGCAGGTTGGTGGACGCGGCGGATTGGGTCTGCTTGCCGTGGAGGAAGCCCATGCCGGTGAGTCGGCCGGAGCCGATGGCCAGCAGGGAACGGCTCTGCTGCCAGCCCCGTCCGGTGGGGTCAAGGCTGTGGTCCAGCACCACCCGGAAGCGCATGATCCGGTAGTCCATCCAGTACTTTGTCCGGGGCAGGATGAATTTCCAGAGGAACGCCACAGCGGCGGCCAGTCCGCCGCCCACGAGGATGAACCAGCGCTTCTGCACGCCGCCCACCCACGCCATGATGACGAAGATCATCAGGTAGACCAGCACCATACCATAGTCGCCGGACAGCGCGGCCAGCGAACCGGCAAACAGCATGGTGAGCATGACGTACTTCACCAGCGACAGGAACCGGCTGACTCCCAATGGCCGCTCGTGGTTCATCAGCCACGCCAGTACCATGATGTAGATGAGCTTCGCAAATTCTCCCGGCTGAAAGCCGAAGGGGATGCCCGGGAGGAAGACCCAGCTCTTGTTTCCGGTGTCGTCGGCCCGGCCGAAGGGGGCGATGAGGAGGATCACGAAGATGCCCAGCACCAGAAAAATCTTCCACCACTTTTCCAGCAGAAACTCCACGTCCACGAAGGTAATAACAATGTAGACGACGATGCCCATGCAGATGAACATGGCCTGCTTTTTCACATAGCTGAGGGTGTGCATATAATTGGTGGCGCTGTATATGAGGGCGAGTCCCACAAGGCTTGCGGCGATGCAGAGCACCAGCAGCAGGACGTCGCCTTTTTTGAAGAAATCTCTCAGTCCGCGGGCGGGGTGCAAGGCGGTACCTCCTTTGCAGAAGTTCATGTTGCGAAAAGTTCAAATTAGTATAGCACATTTCGGGCGGGTGTGCTATACTGTTTCGAAGAAGTTTACAATTCACGCAACTGGAAGTGAACGACATGGAATATATCACCCACAGCCCCGAGGAGACGGCGGCGCTGGGCGCGCGTCTGGCGGAAAAGCTGGAGCCCGGCGCGGTGGTGGCCTTTACCGGTGATCTGGGCGCGGGGAAGACGGCCTTCGTCTCCGGCATGGCCCGTGGACTGGGCATCCCGGACCGGGTGACCAGCCCGACCTTTACCATCGTCAACGAATACGAGGGGGGACGGCTGCCACTGTTCCACTTTGACATGTACCGGCTGAGCAGCGCCGACGAGCTGTTCGACATCGGCTGGGAGGACTATCTGGCCCGGGGCGGCGTATGCGCCGTGGAGTGGAGCGAAAACGTCTCCAACGCCATGGAGCCGGGCACCGTCACCGTCTCCATCTGCCGGGGGGACGACGACAACAGCCGGGTCATCGGCATCGAGGGGGTAACGCTGTGAAGATCATTGCGCTGGAAAGTTCCGCCGTCACGGCGTCCGTGGCGGTGTGCGAGGACGAGGTGCTGCTGGCGCAGGCCTTTCAGAACAGCGGCCTGACCCATTCGGTGACGCTGATGCCCATGGCGGCGGACCTGCTGAAAAACGCGGGGCTGACGCTGGACGATATGGACGTGGTGGCGGTGGCCGCAGGCCCCGGTTCCTTTACCGGTATCCGCATCGGCGTGGCTGCGGCCAAGGGTCTTGCGTGGCCGGGGGACAAGCTGTGCGCCCCGTGCTCCACACTGGAATCCATGGCGTGGCAGGTGGCCCACATGGGCGGCGAGATCTGCGCCGTCATGGATGCCCGGCGGCAGCAGGTGTACAACGGCCGCTTTCTGGGCTTGGAGGATGGCATGGTCCGTCTCAGTGAGGACCGGGCCATCGGCCTTGACGAGCTGACGGAAGAAGTAAAAAAATCAGGAAATCCGCAAATACTGGTTGGAGACGGCGCGGAACTGTGCTATAATGCTTTCCGGGCTGCGGGCATCCCAGTGCGTCTCGCGCCGCCCCACCTGCTCCGCCAGACCGCGTGGGGCGTCGCCCGGGCGGCACTGGAGCTGGCCCGGCAGGGGAAGCTGGTGCCCGCCGGACAGATGACGCCCCAGTACCACCGGCTCAGTCAGGCTGAGCGGGAGCGGCTGGAGCGAATGAAGAATCAAACCAACGAATGAAAAGGGGTTTATCAGTTATGGAAAAGGTACATGTTTTGGATCATCCTCTGCTGCAGCACAAGCTGACCATTCTGCGCAACAAGGACACCGGCGTGAAGGAGTTCCGTGAGATCGTCTCCGAGATCGCCGCTCTGGAGTGCTACGAGGCTACCCGCGACCTGCCACTGGAGGACGTCGTGGTGGAGACTCCCATCGCCACCGGAACCTTCAAGTCTCTGGCCGGCAAGAAGCTGGCTATCGTTCCCATCCTCCGGGCCGGTCTGGGCATGGTGGACGGTATCCTGAACCTGATCCCCTCCGCCAAGGTGGGCCATCTGGGCCTTTACCGTGATCCCGAGACCCACAAGCCCGTGGAA
>CAKUKL010000182.1 GCA_934662925.1 uncultured Oscillospiraceae bacterium
GCGTTGGTATCCACCCAGCGGGCAACTAAAATGCCGTCCACCGTGGTGTAAAGTCCGGAAAAGATGCCGGAAAAAATGGTGGGCAGCGCAAAGAGCTGCAGCCAGCGGAAGCCGATCTCGTGCTCCAGTTTCATTTGCGGTTCCACCGAAAGGCTCCTTTTCAGAAAGTTTGGCAAGGTTGTCGTACGGTCAGTTTTTGGGACGAATCACTCGTAAATGAAAGGGCTTCAAAGCCCCTTCATCGCATTTTTGAATCCCTGAACGTACCGCCGGGTGGCGGAGAGCAGGACCTCCCGCTCTTCGTCGGTCAGGCGGCTCATGGCCTGCCGCTCGCTCCGGCGCACCTTTTCCACGATGCGCTCCGCTTCGGCCTGGCCGGTCTCCGTGAGGTGGATGGTCTTGTTCCGGCGGTCCTCCGGCAGCTCCTCCAGCCGCAGCCAGCCCTTTTTGCAGAAGGCGGTGATCACCGCGTTCACCGTCTGCTTGGGCAGCAGGCACTGCTCGCACAGGCGCTTCTGAGTGCAGTTTTCCGCTCTGTAAATGGCGGAGAGAATGGAAAGGCTGGTGTATGAAAGCCCAACGGACTTGGCGTAGTCCTCATAGGAGGTGTTCCACTCCTGAAAATAGGCGCAGTACTGACGGATCTGCTCGTTGATGTCCGGCTGCATAATATCATCCCTCCGAGTCTGGAGATATAGTCCGATTTCCGGACGATTATAACGGAACATTTCCGGATTGTCAATGCCCGGCCGGAGGATTTTCAAAAAAGAGCCCGCCGGTAGGAAAACCGGCGGGTCCTTTGGGTTTTTATTGCGGTTTCAGCGGCCCGTAGTAATAGCTGGCCGTGGCTCCGCCGTCCATCAGGAGGGTGGAACCGGTGATGAACGCGCCCCTGTCGCTCATGAGCAGCTCCGCCGCGTTGGCCACCTCGTCCGCCGTGCCCGGGCGGCCCGCAGGACATCTGGCGAACATATCCTTATAGAAGTCGCTCCGGGGGCCGTTGAACTCGTCCAGCGCCAGCGGCGTGACGATGATGCCGGGGGCGATGGCGTTGAGCCGCGCCCCCCGCCTGCCCCACTCCACCGCCTGCGCCATGACCCGCTTTTCGTTGCAGCGCTTGGCCAGCTGGTAGGCGTGGAGGGTGTCCCGGATGTTCTCCGGGCGCAGAAGGTCGAGGGAGAGCAGCTCCTCGGTGGGCGCCGTGGCAAGCTGCTCGTCCTGCTCCGCCGTCAGGGCGGGCATCCGCCAGCCGGACTGGCTGGAAATGGTCACGCCCACGCCGCCGGGGGCGATGACCTTCCCCACCTCCTCCAGCAGCACCGCCGTGCCGTAGAGGTCGACCTTCAGGATCGTTTCCACCGGGGCCTGACTGGGAGAAACGCCCGCGGCGTTGACCAGCATCTTGATCTCGCCGTACTTCTGTCCCTCGGCGATGAGATTCCGGATGGACGCCCGGCTGGACAGGTCCATCTCCACGGGCGTTACGTCAAAGCCCGCCTCGTTCATGGTCTTCGCAATGGCCCGCGCGTTTTCGAGCTTCTTGTCGCCGACCACGATCTTCATGCTCGCGCCCATGCGGCGGGCAATGGCCATGCCGATCTGTCCGGCTCCGGCCCAAAGCATCACATCTTTCATGGAACTCTCCTTACAGCAGCTTCTTTACGTTCTGCGCCCACGCGTCGATATCCCGTTCCGGGGTCTCCAGATGGTCGCCGCCGCTGGAATCGAACCGCACCTGCAGCTCACAGGCAAAATCAGCGCCGGGGCAGGCGTTTTTCATGTCGCGGATCACATGGCCCGGCCAGCCGCCGTTGGTCATAAAGGGCACCACGGTCTTGCCGGAAAAATCCTGCCCGTGGAGGAAGGTCAGCACGGCGGGAGCCATGGTGTACCACCACGTCGGGGTGCCTACGGCGATGACGTCATAGTCGGCAATGTTCACGCCCAGCGGCTTGAGCTCCGGCTCGTAGCCGCAATCGACCTCCCTCTGGCCCTGCTCCACTACCTCATTATAGCTGCCGGAATAAGGCACGGCGGTGTCAATCCTCAGAAGGTCGCCGCCGGCGGTGCTCTGGAGCTTTTTCGCGATGCGCTCCGTGTTGCCGTTAGACCACGAATAATAAACAGTCAGCAGTTTTTTCATGTTCAGACACCCTTTCCCATTTCGTAAGCCTGCTTCATCGCCGGATGCTGGTACACGTCGCCCTTGTCCCACGTGCCGGTGCCGAAGATGACTCCGGCCTCCTTCGCCCCGGGCAGGCAGCGCAGATAGCCCCGGAAGTCCGCCAGCGTCTCGTCGGCGGCGCTGTGCTGGGGGTCGGCCGCCGTGACGATCAGGTAGAACTTCTTGTCCCTGATAGCCATATAGTCCGACATGCACCGGTCGATCATGGTCTTCATCTGAGCGCAGACGGAGTAGAAATACACCGGGGACGCCAGCACGATGACATCCGCCGCCTTGAGTGCGTCCAGCACCTCCGCCATGTCGTCCTTCCGGACGCAGACGTGAGTTTCAGAGCAGCCGTAGCAGGCCACGCAGGGCGCGATCTTCTTTTCGGCCAGACGGATCTTCTGCACCTCGTGGCCGCTTTCCGCCGCGCCCTTCAGAAATTCGTCGCACAAGACCTCGGAATTGCCGCCCCTGCGGGGGCTGGAACTGATAGCCAACACTTTCATGATAAATTCCTCCTGTTGTTCCTGATGCTTTGATTTTAACCGTCTGAAGCCGCAGAATCAATTCCGCTTCCGCGGCTTTCGGATAAGTAAAACTGATGTGAAAAGGCGACAGAGCGTTGTCCGCTCTGTCGCCTGTCATGGCCGCGTTATTGAACTCCGTCACTCGGGCTTTGCAACCTTCATGTACAACAGAGGATAGGGGCCGCCCTCCTCGTCGCGTTCCGTTCTTTTATACGTCTCAAAGCCCATGTGCTCATAGAAGCCGACCGCCTGTGGGTTCTGCTCGTTGACCGTCACTTCCCGTATCCCATAGCGCTCCATGCCGTACTCCATCAGCTGTCTGCCGACGCCCCGCCCCCGCTCCGCCGGAGCGAGAAAAAGCATTTCCAGCCGCCCGTTTTCGACCCCCATAAAGCCGACGGGACGCTGCGGCTCTTCTTCGGCGACGACAAGATGTGTGACCGCGCTCAGCGCCGTGGGGACGTATTCTTTGATCCGCCGGATCTCCGCGTCGGACAGAAACAGGTGCGTCGCCCGGACGGACGCTTCCCAAACCTCTAAAAGCGCCGCCAGCAGCGGAGCGCTCCTCTCCCGGACTTCATACAGCTTCATGCCGCGTTTCCTCCGTGAACTGCGCTTTCAGCAGCTGGGCGAACTCCTCGGTGTAGCGGTTCCGGTTCGTCGTCTTCCAGAAGGCGCAGTAGTTCCTGCGGATGGGCTCGCCGCCCCGCATCAGCGGGACGCGCGCGATGGACGTCCCCATCACCGGCACCGGGCCGCCGCCCTCCACCGGAAAAAAGCCCTTGCGCCCGATGACCATCAGACGGGCTTCCTCCAGATTTTCCGCGTACAGAAACTCGCTCTGAATGCCCACCACCGTCCGGTAGTAGTCCTGCTCCGTCTCCTTCTGGGACGGGGACGCCACTAAAATGCACGGGATGCTTTTCAGCTCCTGCGGCGTGACCCCGGAAAGCTGGGCCAGCGGGCTGCGGGCGGGGACCTCCACGTAGCTCTCGCAGGTGGTCAGGAGCAGGTTCACATACTCGTCGGAAAAGGCCCGCCGCTGGTCGTTGAGCACCAGATCCACCTGCCCGGTGCGGAGCATAGCGTAAAGCTCCTCATGGTTGCCGTACTCCACGGAGACCGCCGCGTCCGGGTTGCGCTCCGAAAACTGCTCAATGGCCCGGTGGAACTCGCCGCCGGTGTAGCAGCGGAGGTAGCCGATCTTCAGCACTGCCTGATCGCCCATGGCAAGCCGCGCGGCCTCGCTGCACATGCGCTCGTAATCGGCGGTCAGGATCAGGCTTTTCTGATAGAAATACTCCCCGGCGGGCGTCAGGGTGAAGGAGCGGTTTTTCCGCTGGATGAGCCGGAAGCCCAGCTCCCGCTCCAGTGCCTGGATCTGCTGGGAAATGG
>CAKUKL010000183.1 GCA_934662925.1 uncultured Oscillospiraceae bacterium
GTTCCTTTCTGTTCACACAGAAAGTAACTCGCCCGCAGGCGAAACCTGCCGCTTCGCGTCCGCAGGACGCACCACTCCGTTCGCCGGAGTAGCGGCGAATTCTATCCCGAGAATGGGGTCGAGAAAAATATCACCGGGCTTCCGGTGAAGACGGAAACCCAGCAAAAAAGGTCACGACTCTCGTCGTGACCTTTTTTGCTGGTACGGGTAGTGGGGGTCGAACCCACACGGATCGCTCCACAGGAACCTAAATCCTGCGCGTCTGCCAATTCCGCCATACCCGCAAATGCGAAAAACATTATACCTCATTCCGCGGCGGCTTGTAAAGAAAAATTCGGCAAAACATGGTCCCGGCCCGGGATTTTTCCGCGATTCCCGCCCGAAAGCCCTTGCGGCCCGGCGGGGTGGGCCGTATAATGGGGACATCATGTTACTTCGGAGGGATCCTCATGTATACCACGCCCCGGGTGGCGGCCATACACGATCTGTCCGGCTTCGGCCGGTGCTCCATGACGGTGGTCAGCCCCGTCCTGTCCGCCATGGGGGTGCAGTGCTGCCCCATTCTCACCGCGTACCTGTCCACCCACACCGGCGGGTTCGAGGGCTATGTGTCCGTGGACCTGACGGAGCAGATGGAGGGTACCATCGCTCACTGGCGGCGGCTGGGCCTGACCTTCGACGGCGTGTATACCGGCTTCATGGCGTCGCCCCGGCAGATCGAGCTGTCCGCGCTGGCCATGGACGTCCTGAAACGGCAGGGCGGCGTGGCGGTGGCCGACCCGGTGATGGGCGACCACGGGCGGCGGTACGCCACCTACACCGACGAGATGTGCGCCGCCATGGGAGGCCTGTGCGATCACGCCGACGTCATCACCCCAAACCTCACCGAGGCGGCGTTCCTGCTGGGCGTCGACTACGGCTCCCTCACCGGGGACGTGGCGGAGGGGCTGGAGCTGGCCCGGGCCCTGTCGGCGGGCGGGCGGCGGAGCGTGGTGCTCACCGGTGTGTCCGGAGGCCCGGGACAGGTGGGCGCGGCCTGCTACGATTGCCGCACCGGGACCGCCGGCCTTGCCATGGCGGAGCGGGTGGAGGGCGAGTACCACGGCACCGGCGACATCTTTGCCTCCGTCCTCACCGGTGCGTTGGTGAAGGGAGCGGAGCTCACCGACGCTGCGGCTCGGGCCGCCCGGTTCGTCTCCGCCTGCGCCCGGCGGACGCTGGCGCAGGACTACCCCAGGCGGGAGGGCGTGGACTTTGAGCCGCTGCTGGGGCTGCTCACCGGGGAAAAGGGATTGTAACCGGACCGGAAGTGTGGTACACTTTCGACAGAATATTTGCAGCTCGACAGGAGGGCGATGACGGATGGGACAGGTGCTCCATAAATTCCGCACCACGCTGGGCGGCTTCAACCGCCGGGACGTGATGAACTATATCGAGGGGACGGACGCCGAACACCGCAGGCAGGTGGCCGCGCTGGAGGAGGAGCTGGAAAAGCTCCGCGCCGAGCGGGACGAGCTGTCCGCCACGCTGGCAGGACTCCAGAACGAAAAGGGCACGCTGGACGCGCAGGAGGCGCAGGTCCGGGCGTCGCTGGAAGAGTCCACCCGGACGCTGACCCGGGTCCGGGGCGAGCTGAGTCAGGCGGAGAGCAAACTGGGCGTAGCCAAGCAGGAGCTGTCCCGCCGTCAGGCGCAGGTGGAGCAGTTGGAGCCGCTGGCGAAAAGCTACGAGGAGCTGAAGGACCGGGTGGCCACCGTGGAGCTGGACGCCCACAAGAAGGCGCAGGCCACCGTGGACGCGGCGCAGGCAGAAGCCGAGCAGATCCGGGGCGAGACCCGCCAGTGGCTGACGGGTATTCTGGGCCAGTACGACCGGCTGCGGCAGGCGGTGGACGGGCTGGACAGCCAGCTCAAGGCCGTGGGCACGCTGGCGGACGAGATGAAGGACGGCTCCGAAGCCGCCCAGCGCCTGAAGGAATGGGGGGAGCTGGAATGAGCCGTACCCTCACCATGACCACCGACGAGCTGGCCGCCCGTGTGGGCGAGCTGGAAGCCGGGGACCGGGTCATCCTGTCCGGCACCATCTACACCGCCCGGGACGCCGCACACAAGCGCATTTTTGATCTGCTGGACGCGGGCAAGGAGCCGCCGTTTCCCCTGAAAGGCTCCGTCATCTACTACGCCGGGCCAACGCCGGGGCAGCAGGGAATGGCGGTGGGGGCCTGCGGCCCTACCACGTCCAGCCGGATGGACGGCTTCGCCCCCCGGCTGCTGGATCTGGGTCTGACGGCCATGATCGGCAAGGGCGGCCGTGCTCCCGCGGTGGTGGACGCCATCGTCCGCAACGGCGCGTGCTACTTCGCCGCCGTGGGCGGCGCGGGGGCGCTCATCGCCAAGCACATCGAGACGGCGGAGGTCATCGCCTTCGACGATCTGGGCTGTGAGTCTGTGAAAAAAATGACAGTGAAGGATTTTGCAGTCACTGTTGCCATCGACAGCCGGGGGAACGACCTCTATGCGTCGGGACCCTCCGGTTACAAAAAAGAATACTGAGTCATTCAGAGGCAGAAAAAAGCGCGCGCCGCAAACCGTTGTGGCGCGCGCTTTTTTTATGGAAAAGGGGCCGCCAAAAGGGCGGAAAATCCCGCCGGATGCGGGGCGTGTTAGTTTGTTAAATAACAATCAAACAGACCGAAAAATAGCAAAACATTGTTAAAAACAAAACTTTTCTTTACAAAAAGTTCTGAATGGAATATACTGTGTTTGCTGGCTAAATCAGAACCTGAACAGGAGGTTTTTATATGGGTATTTATGCTGTCACCGGCGGCTCCAGCGGCATCGGAGCCAGAACGGTGGAAATTCTGAAGGAAAAAGGCAACGAAGTGATCAATATCGACGTCAAGGGCGGCGACATCAGCGCGGACCTCGCCACCCCCGAGGGGCGGAAGGAGGTCGTCCGCAAGCTCCACGAGATGTGCCCCGACGGGCTGGACGCCATGATCTGCAACGCCGGCGTTTCCGGCGGCTGCGGCAATATCCCGCTCATCATCTCGCTGAACTATTTCGGCGCCATCGACATCGCGCAGGGCGTGTTCGATCTGCTGGAGAAAAAGGGCGGCAGCTGCGTCGTCACCTCCTCCAACTCCATCGCCCACGGCGACGCCCGCATGGACGTGGTGGGCCTGCTGAACAATCAGGCCGATGAGGAGCGCATCCTGAATCTGGTCCGGGACGCCGACCCCAAGACCGGCAACAAGTACTATGCCGCCACCAAGTACGCGCTGGCCCGCTGGGCCCGCCGCATGTCCGCCGATTGGGGGTCTCACGGCGTCCGGCTCAACGCGGTGGCCCCCGGCAACGTTCGCACCGCCATGACCGACGCCCTTCCGCCCATCCATAAGGCGGCGGTGGAGGCCCTGCCCGTGCCCACCAACTACGGCGCGGACAGCGCGCTCATGGACCCGGTGGACATCGCCAACGCCATCGCCTTCCTGGCCTCTCCCGAGGCCCACGGCATCAACGGCGTGGTGCTTTTTGTGGACGGCGGTACGGACGCGCTGCTCCACTCCGAGAAGGTCTATTGAGGGGAGGACGAAGAGCTATGATGATCGCAGATTTCAGCCGCGCCATGGAGAACAAGGACTACAAGGCACTTTCTGAGTGCTTTGCCGAGCAGTGCCGTCTCTTTGACTACTGCCCCGCCGGGACGGGCGAGGAAAACTTTTATATTTACGGCAAGCGGGCTGTCGATATGTTCTATCACAACAAGTTCGTCCTCGGCGGCCTGACCGTGAAGGACCCCGTCATCGTGGATGAGCGCACCGTCAACTACTACTGCATCTACGGCGGTGTCATCATCCACGCCGTGGCCACCATCGAGAGCTATGATCCGAAAACGGGCCTGATCAAAGAGCTGGTCATCCGCCCGGCGTAAGGGTGGAGCGCCCCGATCAATAAATAAAAAAGTTCCCGCCCATGAATGAGCAGGAACTGAAAATCTCGAAAAACCTCGTAGAGTTTCGCCGCCGCAGCGGCGAAAGAAATAAAATCTGTTTTCTGCCGCGACATGCGCGTGG
>CAKUKL010000184.1 GCA_934662925.1 uncultured Oscillospiraceae bacterium
CGCAGTTCGGCCCCCTCGGCTTGTCGCGCCCGCTGGCCCCCCTGCGCCGCCTGGTCGCGGCTTTCGGGGGACATGATTTCGGTTGCTCAGAGTGTGACTTCGTCACCGCCCTGACGGGCGAGAGCGGCGGAGCCGCTGTCCGTATGCGAGCCGCTGGCGCTCCCGCATCTCAAGCCCCGGGGCATCCAGAATCTGACATCTTCCGGAACAAAAAGAGCCACGAGCAGACCGAAATCCGCCCGTGGCATCCCCGCGAGAACTCAACAAAACCTTCTTTTATTTTGTTGAGTTGAGCGTCTGTTTCCCTTTCTCCTTTCTTCGCAAGCCCTTTGCGGCTCGATTTACGAAATGTGTGGTGTTTGGTGATGAGCATGATCAACTGCACGCAGAACTGCGCCTATCAGATCGACGGCTGCTGCACGCTGGAACAGTCGGTTCCGCCCCAGCGGCAGATTCCCAACGATTTCTGCGTCAATTTCACGCCCAGAGCTCCAGTCAGACCAGAACCGCCAGAGCCTCCCGGATATTTCTGACCCGGATCAACTCAAGGCCTTTGGGCTCGGCGATCTTTCCGGTGCTGCGGTACGGGACAAGGCATTTGGTGAAGCCCAGCCGCTGCACCTCGGACAGGCGCTGTCCCATGGCGTTGACGGGTCGGAGCTCACCGGTCAGGCCCACCTCGCCGATGGCTACCAGATCGAACGGTACCGTTTTGTCCCGGAAGCTGGACGCCAGCGCGATGATCATGGCCAGATCCGCCGCCGGTTCATCCAGCGACAGCCCGCCGATGACGTTGATGTAGGCGTCGCAGTTGGATACCATCAGTCCGCCGCGCTTTTCCAGCACGGCCAGCAGCATCATGGCCCGGTTGTAATCAAAGCCGTTGCTGGACCGGCGGGCGTTTCCGTAGGCCGTCGGCGTCAGTAGCGCCTGCACCTCGGCCAGGACCGGACGGTTGCCCTCCATCACGCAGGTGACGCAGGTGCCCGGCGTGTCCTTCGGGCGGCCGGACAGCAGTGTCTCCGAAGGGTTCGGGATCTCCTCCAGCCCCACGTCTCCCATCTCAAATACGCCGATCTCATTGGTGGCGCCGAAGCGGTTCTTCGCCGCCCGCAGGATGCGGTAGCTGTTGTGCTGCTCCCCTTCGAAATACAGGACGCAGTCCACCATGTGCTCCAGCACCTTCGGCCCGGCGATGGAGCCTTCCTTGTTGACGTGACCGATGACAAATGTGGTGATCCCCTGCCCTTTTGTCAGCTGCATCAGTGTCAAGGTACATGCCTTTACCTGCGTGACGCTGCCGGGGGCTGAGGTGTTGTCGCCGTTGTAGAGCGTCTGGATGGAGTCCACGATGAGCACGTCGGGTTTCAGTTCATTGACCGATTCCAGAATGTCGTCCAGATTTGTCTCGGAGTAGAGATACAGCCCCTCGCTCCGGATGCCGAGACGCTCGGCCCGCAGCTTGATCTGCCGCTCGGACTCCTCTCCGGATACATACAGAACGTGCGCGAAGCGGCACAGATTGTCGCAGATCTGGAGCATCAGCGTGGATTTGCCGATGCCCGGCGCGCCGCTGACCAGCACCAGCGAACCGCGGACCGAGCCGCCGCCCAGAACCCGGTCAAGCTCGCTCATGCCGGTCTCGAACCGCAGCTCATCGGTGGTCTCCACCTCTTTCAGCGGCCTTGGGCGGTTTATGAGACTGCCGCCCGCCGCCGGGGCCTTTGCCGCCGCGGCTTTTTTGCGCGGGTCCGGCGCGGGCTGCTCCACGATGGTGTTCCACGCGCCGCAGGCCATGCACTGGCCCTGCCATTTGGGTGTTTCATTTCCGCACTGCGTGCAGTAAAATACGGTTTTTGACTTTGCCATCCGGCCCACTTCCTATGTGTCAGAATGAATGTATTGCAGGCTGGCTCCGGTGAGCGCTGCCGCGAGCTTTTTCTGGTATTCCGGCGTCTGGAGCCGTGCCGCCTCTTCCCTGTTGCTCATAAAGCCGCACTCCACCAGAATGGCGGGGCAGCTGATGTGGTTCATGAGGTACACTGTGTCCGGGATGCGCTTCGCGGCCCGGCTGTTGCTTTCGTCCAGACACTGCCGCAGGATCTCCTGCGCCGCCTCTCCCCAGCTCCGGCTCTCCTCCGTCTGGCCGTAAAACACCTGTGCGCCGGAGTACCGGGCGTCCGGGTAGGAGTTCTGGTGGATACTGACCAGCAGCGGCGCGGGCAGCGACTCCACCAGAGCGACGCGGTTATGGATGTCGGATACCTTCTTTTCCCGGAGGGTAGACGCGCCGGCGTCGTGGATGGAGACGTCCTCGCTGCGGGTCAGGACCGGCGGCACGCCGCACAGGCCCAGCAGCTGGTCCATCCGCAGGACAATGCCGAGATTGACGTCGCTTTCCTTATCACCGGCGGCGGAAAGGGCTCCGCCGTCCTCACCGCCGTGTCCGGCGTCCAGAACCAGTTGAAAGCTGTCGGCTTCCGCCGCGGCAAAGGCCGGCTCTGCCGCTTTTTTGTTGTTTTTTCCAAACCATGCTCCGCCCATGACAAGGCAGAAGCACAGCACCAGGATCAGCATATCCCGTTTCATGGCACCGCCTCCCCTGAGACAGTATGAGCGGTGCTTTGATTTTAACACATCTTCCCCGAAATCTCAATGCATGGTTTTGGGGTTCACCGCTCCGCCGCCCGGGCATAGAATGATTCGACAGCAAATGTCAGAATCTCTCTTCAGAGGAGGAGTTGACTTTGGAAAATAATCAGGGCACCATGCGCCCCTGCGATGATATGTGCGGGGTCCTTCCTGCCTGCGCGCCGCTGGCGGTGCCGTATGTTCCCTTCCAGCAGACAGGCAGCGCGAAATACTCCCAGACGGAAGCGCTGGCCAACGGGACGCTGTTCCCCGGCCTGAATCTTCCCTTCCACGCAAAGGTCGAAGCGTCCACTCCGGCGGAAAACGCCGCGTCTGAGCTGCAGGCGCTGGAGTTTGTCATCACAGAGCTGGGGCTTTATCTGGATACGCATCAGAGCGACGCCGAGGCGTTTGCGCTCTATCAGCAGTACGTGAAGCTTATGCAGGAGGGTAAGGCCCGCTACAACGCCATGTACGGCCCGCTGGTCCAGACGGACACGGTGAAGGACGGCTCCTATACTTGGCTGAACAGCCCGTGGCCCTGGGAGTATTGCAGAAACGGAGGGAAAAACTGAATGTTTATCTATCAGAAAAAGCTGCAATATCCGGTCAAGATCCGGAACTGCAACCCCAGACTGGCCTCGGTCATCATCTCACAGTACGGCGGGCCGGACGGTGAGCTGGGCGCTTCTCTGCGTTACCTCAGTCAGCGCTACGCCATGCCCTTCGATGAATTGAAGGGACTGCTGACCGATATCGGCACAGAGGAACTGGGCCACCTCGAAATGGTCGGTACCGTGGTCCATCAGCTGACCCGGAAGCTGACGGAAGACCAGATCAAAGAAGCTGGCTTCGACGCCTATTTTGTCGATCATACTACCGGCGTATTCCCGCAGTTTGCGTCTGGCTACCCCTGGTCTGCCTCCACCATGCAGGTGACAGGCGACGTGATCGCGGATCTGACGGAAGATATGGCGGCGGATGGTACGACTGCATAAGAACAACATACAGTCGAAAATGATAGGACAAGCCATTTCTAAAACAAAATATCGTGCCTACTAAGACGTTCAATGTTGAGCGTCTTTTTTTATACCTACTGTTACGCAATAGGGGCATAAAAGCCCTTGCTATCAGCGGTTTTGCAGGCGCGTTTCTGGCACAGACAGGGATTTATCCCTGCACCCGCAAAATTGCCGTTCTACTGCGTAACAAATCCGCAGCAAAGGAGTGATGAAACAATGGCTGTTTTCCGTGTGGAGCGCAATACAGGTTATACCGTAATGAGCAACCACCACCTACGCAACAAGGAACTGACCTTAAAGGCAAAAGGGCTGTTATCGCAAATGCTGTCCTTGCCGGAGGATTGGGACTATACCCTTGCGGGGCTGTCCTACATCAACCGGGAAAGTATCGACGC
>CAKUKL010000185.1 GCA_934662925.1 uncultured Oscillospiraceae bacterium
CATGAAGCCGGTCAGATCGCCGACCTGCACCTTGTACCAGCCGTCCTGAATGTCGGCGAGGACAGTGACCTCGGTGCCCTTCGCGACGGTCTCCAGCGTGGCGGAGGAGGCGGAGGCCTTCTCGCGGAGACGGAGAGACTTGGCGGTGACGGTGCCGGTACCGAAGGCAGCGGAAGAAATGCCGACGGTAAGGGACAGGGTCAGGGCAGCGGCGACGACGTTCCGGACGATGAGTTTGCAGCGAACCATGTCAAAGGCCTCCAAATCTGGTTTTTATCAGTCAGGTGTAAATGTTTTTGTTACTTGCCGGCCAGCGCCCGCATGAGCCACGTGGCGCCCATGTCGATGGCGGAGAACAGGTCGGGCAGGTCGCTCTTCTTGACCACGCGGTCCCGGCTCTTCAGGTCGGGGTCGGTGAGCTGGAGCTGAAGGTGGACCTTGTCGGCGATCTCGAGTCCGCCGTCCTTGGTGGTGCTCATGACCTGAATCATAATAATGTACTTGTCGGCCATGGAGCCGTAATAAATAAGGTTGCCTTTGCGGCGGAGGGGGTGCCCCTTATACATTAAAACGTTGTTGTTGTCAGCCATGCTGTGCCTCCTGAAAATGAAACGGTTACGAAGTCTGTAACCGGACTTGTTACAAATTTGTAACTATTGTAACTCTTTGAAACTATTTTGTCAACATAATATTTATGTGAAGGGCAGGAAAAATTCTCCGCGGGGGAGGGGGTGGGACGGCGCGCTTCCGCAAAATGGGAAAAACCGGCCGGAAAACGGTTGGAAAACATGAAAAATGTCCAAAAGGCGGGCATAAAAAAACGGCTGTCTGTGCAAGACGCGGCTTGACAGGCAACCATGGAAATAGTATAATAAATTGCTTTTATAGACAGCATTGATCCGGGGGAATACACCCCCACGCTAAGTGCAGTATAACAGACGGAAGTGCAGAATGCAAGAGGAAAAAATGCAAAGTGACAACAACGCCGGGCGTGCCGGCAAAAATCCTTTACGAGTGGAGCGTGATTCGGAAATGGCAATGAAGGTCACAGACAGAGTCAAGGACGTCTACTATGGCAAGACCCTGCGCAAGAGCTTCGCCCGCAGGGAGGAGATTCTGGAGATGCCCTACCTGCTGGAGATCCAGAAGAAATCCTACAAGTGGTTCTTTGAGACCGGCCTGCAGGAAGTATTCGACGACGTAGAGGCCATCACGGACTATGCGGGGAATCTGGAGCTGTCCTTTATCGGCTTCTCCATGGATGATCCCCCCAAGTACACCATCGAGGAGTGCAAGGCGCAGGACGCCACCTACGCCGCCCCCATCAAGGTACAGGTCCGCCTGCGCAACAAGGAGACGGAGGAGATCAAGGAGCAGGAGATCTTCATGGGCGACTTCCCGCTCATGACCGACGCCGGTACCTTCGTCATCAACGGCGCGGAGCGCGTCATCGTCTCCCAGATCGTCCGTTCCCCCGGTGTGTATTACTCCCGGAACGAGGACAAGGCGGGGAACGTGACCTACGCCACCACCGTCATCCCCTACCGCGGCGCGTGGCTGGAGTATGAGACGGACCTGTCCGACGTGTTCTATGTCCGCATCGACAAGAACCGCAAACTGCCCGTCACCTGCCTGATCCGCGCCGTCGGCCCCAAGACCGACGCGGAGATCATCGACATGTTCGGCGAGGATCCCCGGCTGCTGGCCACGCTGGAGAAGGACACCTGCAAGACCTACGAGGAGTCCCTGCTGGAGATCTACCGCAAGCTGCGCCCCGGCGAGCCCCCCACGGTGGACTCCGCCGAGAGCCTGCTCAACACCCTGTTCTTTGACCCCCGCCGGTACGACCTGTCCGCCGTGGGCCGCTATAAGTTCAACAAGAAGCTGGCCATCTGGAGCCGCCTGACCGGCCAGAAGCTGGCCGCCCCCGTGGCCGACCCCCGCACCGGCGAGATTTTGGCCGAGGCGGGCGAGGTGCTCACCCGCGAGCGCGCCAAGGAGCTGGAGGCCCGCGGCGTGAACGAGGCCGTGGTGGAGGTGGACGACCTGCACACCGGCGTCCACATGGTCAAGGTGTTCTCCAACCACATGGTGGACATGAAGGGCTTCGTGGACTTCGACCCCGAGGAGGCCGGCGTGTCCGAGAAGGTGCGCTACTCCGTGCTCATGGAGCTGCTGGAGCGCCGGGACGCCGAGGGCCTGAGCGAGGATGAGTTCAAGGAGCTCATTCACGACAATATGGACGCCCTTGTTCCCAAGCACATCATTGTGGACGACATCATGGCGTCCATCAACTATCTGAACTGTCTGGCCTTCGGCGTCGGCTCCGCCGACGACATCGACCATCTGGGCAACCGCCGCCTGCGCTGCGTGGGCGAGCTGCTCCAGAACCAGTTCCGCATCGGCTTCACCCGGATGGAGCGCGTCATCCGCGAGCGCATGACCATTCAGGATCTGGACATCGTCACACCCCAGTCCCTCATCAATATCCGCCCGGTGACCGCCGCCATCAAGGAGTTCTTCGGCTCCAGCCCCCTGAGCCAGTTCATGGATCAGACCAACCCGCTGGCCGAGCTGACCCACAAGCGCCGTCTGTCCGCTCTGGGCCCCGGCGGCCTGTCCCGTGACCGCGCGTCCTTCGACGTCCGAGACGTGCACTACAGCCACTACGGTCGCCTGTGCCCCATCGAGACCCCCGAAGGTCCCAATATCGGCCTGATCTCCTATCTGGCCTCCTACGCCCGCATCAACCGCTACGGCTTCATCGAGGCTCCCTACCGCAAGGTGGAGCACATCAAGGACGAGAACGGCAAATTCGTGGCCGCCCGTGTTACCGATCAGGTGGATTACATGACTGCTGACGTGGAGGACGAGTACAACGTCTGTCAGGCCACCGAGCCGGTGGACGAGAACGGCTGCTTCGTCAACGCCCGCGTGACCTGCCGCCACCGCAACGAGATCATCGCCGTTGACCGGGACAAGGTGGACTACGTGGACGTGTCCCCCAAGATGATGGTGTCCGTGGCTACCGCCATGATCCCCTTCCTGCAGAACGACGACGCCAACCGCGCGCTGATGGGCGCCAACATGCAGCGTCAGGCCGTACCCCTGCTGACTACGCAGGCCCCCATCGTGGCCACCGGTCAGGAGTACAAGAACTGCCAGGACTCCGAGGTGGTCGTGCTGGCCGAGGGCGACGGCGAAGTCACCGCCGTGGACGCTCGCCACGTCACCGTCCGCTACGACAGCGGCGAGGTGAAGGACTACAAGCTCACCAAGTTCCTGCGCTCCAACCACGGCACCTGCATCAACCAGCGGCCCATCGTTTCCGTGGGCGACCGGGTCCATGCCCGGGACACGCTGGCTGACGGCCCCTCCACCTCCGACGGCGAGATCGCCCTGGGCAAGAACATCCTCATGGGCTTCATGACGTGGGAAGGCTACAACTACGAGGACGCTATCCTGCTCAACGAGCGGATGGTGAAGGAGGACGTGTTCACCTCCATCCATATTGAGGAATACGAGACCGAGGCCCGGGACACCAAGCTGGGCCCCGAGGAGATCACCCGCGACATCACCAACGTGGGCGAGGACGTGCTCAAGGATCTGGACGAGCGCGGCATCATCCGCGTAGGCGCCGAGGTCCGCTCCGGCGACTATCTGGTGGGTAAGGTCACCCCCAAGGGCGAGACCGAGCTGACCGCCGAGGAGCGCCTGCTGCGCGCCATCTTCGGCGAGAAGGCCCACGAGACCCGCGATACCTCCCTGAAGGTGCCCCACGGCGAGTCCGGCATCGTGGTGGACGTGAAGGTGTTCACCCGTGAGGAGGGCGCGGAGCTGTCCCCCGGCGTCAATCAGGTGGTCCGCGTCTACATCGCCCAGAAGCGCAAGATCAGCGTGGGCGACAAGATGGCCGGCCGCCACGGCAACAAGGGCGTTGTGTCCCGCATCCTGCCGCAGGAGGATATGCCCTTCCTGCCCGACGGCACCCCGCTGGACATCGTGCTGAACCCCCTGGGCGTGCCTTCCCGTATGAA
>CAKUKL010000186.1 GCA_934662925.1 uncultured Oscillospiraceae bacterium
GGATGGTGACCAGCATGCCGCGGGACAGGTTCTGATTCGGGGCAAACAGGTTGTCGGACACGCCGTTGATGTAGCCCTTATCCGCCAGATCCGTGACCTCGTCATAGAACCAGTCGCCCTGCTTCACATCGTCGAAGCCCTTCTTCGGGTCGGTGGGCTTGCCGGGGTTGGTGGGCTGAGTGGGCACCACCGGAACATCCGGCAGGCTCACCCACTGAGAGACATCCGGGCAGGCGACGGACGCGCCGTCCCGGTAAAGCTCACCGCCGTCCACCGAGAACCCGAAGCCCCGGGCGTAGCCGGTGATCTGGAAGCTGCACTCCAGCACAATGTCACCGGCAGCACCGGTTTCGTCAAAGACGAAGGCGGTCTTGACCTGCCCCGCCGGGAGGTTCGCCCCGGCGGACAGCCCCTGCGCACCGGCGGGGCCGTTGATCTCCGCCGCGTCGGTAGCGGGGGAAGCGGCGGACAGCAGCTTGAGCTGCGCCGCGTCGTAATGGAAGCTGAACACGCCGTCGGTCACAGGAGCGGTGAGCCGCACCCGGATCGTCAGCTCCGTGCTGGTCGCGGACACAGCCGCCGCCTCGATGGACAGCGGGCTGCTCCCCTCGGCATTGGCGCTGACGGTCAGGCTCATGGCCAAGACCACGCACAGCACCATGCTCATCAGTTTTTTCATCATGGTTCTCCTTTCCTGTGCCTTACGGCTCCTCCACGGTCACGAAGGTGAAGCCATGCTCCTCGGCATAGGTCTCAGCCGCCGTTCCGGCGTAGCCGCGGATGGTGAAGCCCTCTATCTTGTTGGACCAGTCTGCGTAACCAAACGCGTTATTACCGATGCTGGTCAGGCTGCGGGGCAGGAATATCTCCTTGGCCGGGCAGCCGGTGAATGCCATGGAATCTACGAAGGTCAAGCCCTCGTGGAGGGTGACGGTCTCAAGGGAATTGCAGATGTAGAAGGCCTGATTGGCGATCTTCTCGACAGAAGTGGGAATATCAATGGAGGTAAGGCCGCTTCCGCTGAAGGCGCAGTACTCAATGCTGGTGACGGTCTCGGGAATGGTGATCTGCTTCAGGCTGGTGCAGTTCTGGAAGGTAAAGGCGCCGATCATGGTGATCTGGCTGCCCTCGGCGAAGTTCACCTCCGTCAGTGCGGTGCAGTCGCTGAATATGCCGGAACCAAACGTCTCGCCCAGAGCGGTCAGGGTCTTGGGCAGAGTGATGCTTTCCAGCTTCGCGCACCGACTGAATGCGCTGCCCTCGATGGTGACAATGGTATCGGGAATGGTCAGCGTGGTGAAGCCGGTGTTGTCAAAGCAGGCCATGGGGATCGTGGTCAGATTGGCGGGGAAGTTGATGGAAGCGAGGTTGGTGCAGTTCTGGAAGGAGCACTGATCCAGCGCCTTCAACGACTCCGGCAGGACGAGAGCCGCCACGGGGCAGTTGGAGAACACATCGGAGCCGATCTTCTCAAGGCCCTCGTTCAACGTGACGGAAGCAAGGTTCACGTCGTTATAGAACACCATGTAGGGCAGTTCCTTCACGCTGCCGGGGATGTTGATAGCGGTCAGGTTCGGCATCTGGGCAAACGCGCCCTCTTCAATGATCTCCAGCCCGGCGGGCAGGTCAACAGCCGCCACGTTGGTGTACATGAACGCACGGTCGCCGATCTTCTTGAGGGTGGACGGCAGCGTCACGCCGGTGATAACCTCGTTTTCAAAGAAAGCGCGGTAGCCGATCTCCGTCACGGAAACGCCCTGAAGAGTCTCGGGGATGACCAGCTGGGGATCCGTGCCGTCATAAGCGATGACGGACACATACTGTTCACTGGTCTCGGCGTCGGTGAGGATCTCGTAGCGCAGGCCGGACTCGGTAAAGTACTCCAGTGCGAAGTTGTTGGCCTTGGCATAAGCTTCCGCGGCGCTGCCCGGGGCCACGCACATGGTGAAGCCCGCGATGGGCTGACCGTCCGCGTCGTAGCCGAAGGCCTTCTCGCCGATCTCGGTGACGGAAGCGGGCACCTTGACCCACGTCAGGCTCGTGCCCTGGAACGCGCCCGCGCCGATGGCGGTGATCGTCTCAGGAATGGTGACGCTGTTCAGCGGAGCGCCGGCAAACGCGCCCGCGCCGATGGCGGTGACGGTCTTGCCGCCGGTCTCGGACGGGATATCCAGCGAGGTGGAAACGCCGCTGTAGCTGGTGATGGTCACGGTGCCGTCTGCGTTGTCCGCGGTGGTAAAGTGGGAGCCGCTGAGCTTGACCTCGGTACTGTAGGTGTTCCAGGCGTAGTCCACCACTTCCACATAGATCTCGTCCAGCAGACAGCCCTCAGAGGCCAGCAGCTGCTGGAGCTGGGGCAGTTCCACCGTGTCGCTGACCACGGTACCCGGCTCGGCCTCGGTGATCTCGGGGCCGGAGACAAGGGCGATCTCCTTGAGACTCTTAAAGCCCCACTGATCCACCATAATGCCGGAGATCCGCGCGCCCTGAATATGGCCGTTGTCCGACATGGTCAGAATGAGATTGAAGGCGTCGGAGGCATCGTCATAAACGGTCTCGCAGGACAGGGTGGGCATGGTGGTGTCCATCGTGATGGCCGGGAAGGTCAGCGTCTGGACCTGCCCGTCATTGCCCTCATGACAGGCGCTGACGGTGTAGATCAGCTGCTCGCCCTCCGCGGGCCATGTAAAGGTCTGCTCGCCATAGCCCAGCTGATAGGTGGGATCCACCGTACTGTCAAAGGCATTCTGGGACTGGACAAAATAGGTCCGGTTCCCGGGGCCGTAATCGGTGGTGTACAGGGTGTTCCCCTGCCCGTCGGCCACGGTGAAGGTCACGTCGCCCGCGTTGCGCAGCAGCGTCACCTCGGAATAAAGAAAGGTATTCCCTGTGCCGAAGGCGTCGGGGCTGAAGTACAGCTTACTTCCGTCAAAGGACTGGGTGAAGTAGTTAAAGCCGAGATAGTTGCCCTGACTGTCCCGGTTGATGGCAACGGCGTAGCCGTCATAAACCAGAGCGTCCTCGTCGTCATAATAGGTGCTGTCGAAGAGCTGCTGGTCCTCCCAGTCGCCCAGATAGCCCAGATACGGCAGGCTCAGGTCCTCGGCGCCGCTCACGCCGCTGAGGGTCACATAGCCCTCCACGAAAGCGCCCTTGGGGAACTCCTCCATGAGCTTCGCCGCCTGCTCGCCGGTCAGAGTGATGGTGACCACCACCGTCGCGCTCTCGTGGGCGGGAACGGTGAAGAGCTTTTCGGGAATGGTGCCCAGATCCGCCAGCGCCCGCAGGATAAAGGCGGCGTCGGTGTTGGTGACAAGGCCGTCGCCGTCCACGTCGGCCACCCGGAGGGCGTCGGCGCCCAGGGTAGTCATACCGGCCACATGCCGGCGGATGAGGCGGGCGTCACGGCTGTCCGTCACGCCGTCAAAGTTCACGTCGCCCAGCAGCCAGCCGTCCTCCACGCTGAACTCCACCTGTGCGCCCGCGGTGATGTCCTGGGGCACACCGGAGTAGTAGGACAGGCCGTCCACGGTGACGGCGGTGTCGGACTGGACCACCGCGCCGGTGGTGTAGCTCATGGGACGGTCGGAGAAATTCTCCACCGTGAAGGCGAACTGGTAGGAGCCGCTCTCGCTGCTGCCCAGCTCAGCCTTGGGAAGGCCGCCGTCCACGCCCCGGAGCACTGCGCCGGAGGACACAGCATCCTTCAGGTTCACAAGGCCCGCGCCCTGCTGGCGCACGGAGGCGGGCAGGCCGTTCTCCGCCGCCACCGGGTTGGCGGTGGACATCATCAGGGACTGGATCAGCATGGCCCGGTCAACCTTGTTTTCCGCCAGCTGCTGCTCCTTTACGTACTGGATCATCACGGCGGACGCGCCGGCGATCTCGGGGCAGGCCATGGATGTGCCGCTCATGCTGGCATACTTATTGTCGGGGACGGTGGAATAGATGTTGCCGCCGGGAGCGGTGATCTCCGGCTTGATGGACAGGGTGCTGGTGGGTCC
>CAKUKL010000187.1 GCA_934662925.1 uncultured Oscillospiraceae bacterium
GTTTGAACTCTTTGGCCATGGTTTCCAGACATCCTTTCAAAAAATAAGCGCCGGACCCATTCCGGCGTCAGCGGAAGGGCCTGCGTCCTCCCGTCTCACTTATCGCTGTATTATTATAATGAAGGCATTGTATTTCTATGGAATTATATTGACTTTATTCTCGTTTGTCAAGGGGGTCCAGCCCGGCGGCGCGCAAAAAGAGCAGAGCGGCGGGCCGTTCTGCTCTTTTCCGTCCGGATATTCCGTTACAGCCGCTCCCGGATGGCCCGGAGGAATTCCAGCCCCGTCACCTTGCGGGCGGGGGTCTCCCCCTCCCACAGGCCGGCCAGATCGCCGGTCATGACGCCGGACTCGATGGTGGCCACGGCGGCCCTTTCCAGCTTTTTCGCAAACTCCGTCAGTTCCGGGATGCCGTCCAGCTCGCCCCGCTTGGCCAGCGCCCCCGTCCACGCGAACAGGGTGGCCATGGGGTTGGTGGACACCGCTTCCCCCTTCAGGTGGCGATAGTAGTGCTGGGTCACGGTGCCGTGGGCGGCCTCGTACTCGAAGCTACCGTCCGGGGACACCAGCACAGAGGTCATCATGGCAAGGGAGCCGAAGGCGGTGGACACCATATCGCTCATCACGTCGCCGTCGTAGTTCTTGCACGCCCAGATAAAGCCGCCCTTCGAGCGGATGACCCGGGCCACGGCATCGTCGATGAGGGTGTAGAAGTAGGTGATGCCCTTTTCCTCGAACTGCGCGCGGTAGTCCCTCTCAAACACCTCGGCAAAAATGTCCTTGAACCGGTGATCGTACTGCTTGGAAATGGTGTCCTTGGTGGAGAACCACAGATCCTGCCCCACGCTCAGGGCATACCGGAAGCAGGAATGGGCAAAGGATGTGATGGACGCATCCAGATTGAACTGCCCCTGGATCACGCCGGGACCCTCGAACTGCTGGATGGTCTGACGGTGCTCCGTGCCGTCGGCGGCGGTAAAGACCAACTCCGCCTTCCCCGCCCCGAGTACCCGGTACTCCGCGGCCCGATACACGTCGCCGAAGGCGTGGCGGGCAATGGTGATGGGCTTTTTCCAGTTCTTCACCACCGGGTTGATGCCGTTGACCATAATTGGGGAGCGGAACACCGTGCCGTCCAGAATGGCGCGGATGGTGCCGTTGGGGGACTTCCACATCTGGGACAGCTTGTATTCCTCCACCCGCTGGGCATTTGGGGTGATGGTGGCGCACTTGACGGCGACGCCGTACTTCTTGTTCGCCTCGGCGGCATCGATAGTGACCTGATCGCCGGTGGCCTCCCGATTGGGCAGACCCAGATCATAGTACTCGGTCTTCAGGTCAATGTACGGCTCCAGCAGCTCTTCCTTGATCTGCTGCCAGAGGATGCGGGTCATCTCGTCTCCGTCCATCTCCACCAGCGGCGTTTTCATGGGTATCTTATTCATTGGGTTATCTCCTTGTTTTTCTCATTCGTAATCCGGCCGGTCCGGGACATCGTCCGGCACCCGGGGCAGCTCAGGGGGTGCAGGCGGAGTCACCGGCTGGGCGGGCTTCTCCGGGGCACTGACCGGCTCCTCATACCGGGGAAAGTCCGGCGCCTGAGGGGGCGTTCCTTCCCACACGCCGTCCGCGTGATCGGTATGCCGCGCCCAGTCGTAGAACTTGGCACAGGCGCAGGTCTGATAGGGCTGGAGCCACAGCAGCAGCGGCACGGTAGCTGCGAACATGACAAGAACGAGCACGGCGATCCCGCCGAAAACGGCCGGCGGCGACATGAGCAAAGCGGACAGCACAATCGCGCCGATGATCCAGACCACGAGCACGATAAGGGCCAGCAGCAGATACCAGCCGATGAAGGACAGCTGAAGCACAAAGAAGTGCCACTTGCGGCCACGCATCATGGCCTTGCTGCGGCTGATGGCCTCCAGCGAGTCCACTTTTTCATCCAGCAGGATATAGTACGCCATGGAATACCGCAGGGTGATAGCAACCAGCCCCGCACATGCCGCGATCCATGCCAGCACTGTCAGCACTGCAAACAGGCCCCCTGCGGCACCGTCTGCAAAGTATAGAAACACAACGGAGATCACTCCGGCTGCCGCAAAAAACAAAATGGACCATAGCGTAGTAAACAGAGCGATCAGCAAGCCGGTGAGCAGCACCCAGCCTAACCGGGGAAAGCCGCAGAACAGCCGGGCAAAGCCGGTTTCCTTCCTTCGGACCACATCAAGGCAGTAGCCTGCATAGCCGAACTGGAACGCCCACTGCACCGCGGCGGTGATCAGACCGAACAGCGTCGACACGGCGATCAAACTGCCCAGTCCGCCCAGCATCCGCATGCCGTATTCCGCGAACTCCTGCTCGCTGAGCATACCGTATTCCAGCCGGAACATCAGGTCGTCAAGATCCATCACAAGTTCGGTGGAACTTCCCGTCAGCGTGGTCTGGAGCACGCTCAGCAGCCCGGCGGCTCCGGCGACGATCAGCAAAAACACCAGCGTCACCCAGACGGCTTTCGGCTTTGTCTGGCGAAGATCAGTTTTTACCTCTTTTTTCAGCGCCGCGCGATCGTAATTCATACAATCCGCTCCTCTCTGATGATCTATTTTTATTTTACCGCACTACTGTGTGCTTTGGCAACACTTTCTTCCTGTTTTTACCCAAAATCCAACAGCTTGTCCTGCATTTTAACGAAAATTGAAAGGCCCCCGCCTGTTTCCATCGGCGGAGGCCCTTTCCTCACAAGTTATGTTTCGTTTTACAGCACTCTGGGCCGGCCGGTTCGGATGGCCGTCTCGCCGTCCAGCGCGCTGTCAATGAGAGCCAACAGCTTTTCCCGATCCTCCGGCAGGCCGCCCTTGATGGGCAGGTAGTTGGACGGGTGGTTCGCCGTGATGTGCAGGGGATCTACCGTCAGTCCGGCCACCAGCTGCCGGGTCTCCAGCAGCGCCTCCCGGGGCGTAAGGCAGGTGAAGCGCCCGGCGCGGATGTCCTCGTACATGGGTGTCCCCTCCACGGGCATATAGGTCATGGCAGACAGGTGCCGCGGGGCCATGGCGTTGATCATCTTCACCGTCTCTTCGATATGGGTGTGGGACGCCTCTCCCGGCCCGGCAAGGCCCAGCATGACAATGTCCCACAGCTCGAAGCCCGCGGCCTTCAGCCGCAGACCGGCGTCCAGCATCTGCGCCGCCGTGACGCCCTTGTTCACCTTGTGGAGCAGTGCGTCCCAGCCGGTCTCCACTCCCAGATACACCCGCTTGAGCCCCGCCGCCCGGAGCGCCGCCAGCTCCTCCGGCGTCTTGCGCAGGGTGGACAGCGGCCCGGCGTAGGTAGTCACACGCTCCAGCTTCGGGAACGTCTGGTACAGCTTGTTCAGAATGGTGACAAGGTCGCCGGTGTCCATGGCGATGGCGTCGCCGTCGCACAGAAACACCCGGCTCACGTTGGGAATGCCCAGCGGAAAGGAGCTGAAATCAGTATACGCCTCCCGGGCCATGTCGATGTCCTCCAGAATATCGGCCAGCGGGCGGACATGGTAACGCGTGTTCTTATACATGCCGCAGTAGGTGCAGCCGTTGTAGGAGCAGCCCACCGTGCACTGGAGCAGATAGCTCCGCCATTCCCCGGGGGGACGGTAAATGTCGCCTTCGTATCTCATGCAAGCATCTCCTTTAACGTGCGGACCAGCTCGTCCATCTCTTCGTCGGTGCCGATGGAGATGCGCAGCCAGTCCTCAATGACCGGGTCGCTCCACCAGCGCACCAGAACGCCCCGCTCCCGCAGTCCTGCCAGCAGCTCCCGGCCCGGTCTTCCCGGGCAGCGGGCAAACACGAAGTTCGCCTTGGAGGGCAGCACCTCGAACCCCAGCGCGCGGAGGTTCTCCGCCGTCCGCTCCCGGGTGGCCATGACCTTGGCCCGGGTGTTCTGAAAATAGTCCTCGTCCTCGATGGCCGCGGCGGCCCCCGCCATGGCGAGCCGGTCCACGGTGTAGGAG
>CAKUKL010000188.1 GCA_934662925.1 uncultured Oscillospiraceae bacterium
GCGAAATTGAGATATAATCCTGAACAGGAGGGAAAAACTATGCACGATACTCTTCAGGCGCTGTACGCGGTGGTGAAGGAGCGCAAGGCCAACCCGCAGGAGGGCTCTTACACCTGCTACCTCTTCGACAAGGGGCTGGACAAGATCCTGAAAAAGGTGGGCGAGGAGAGCGCGGAGACCATCATCGCCGCGAAAAACGACGTTCCGTCCGACACAGTGGGGGAGATCTCCGACCTCATCTATCACCTGATGGTGATGATGGTGGAGAAGGACATCCCGCTGGACGATGTTCTGGCGGAGCTTGACCGCCGGAGCAAGAAAATCGGCAACCTCAAGCAGATGAAGCAGGTCGATAAGGAGACTTGACAATGGAAGATTATAATAAGTACAGCTTTGACAGCGATTATGCCCGTGAAAGCCGGGAGTTGACGCTGAACAGCTACGTGTCCCGGACGTTTCTCTGGATGTTTGCCGGGCTGCTGGTCACATTCTTGACCGGCTATCTCGGCGCGGTCACCGGCGCGATCCTCTACGTGTTCACCATTCCGTACATGTATATCGTGCTGCTGGTTGCGGAGCTTGTGGTGGTGATGGTGCTGTCCGCGCGGGTGCAGAGCCTTTCCGTGGGCGCGGCCAGGGCGCTGTTTTTCGCTTATGCGGTGCTCAACGGAATCGTGTTCTCCACCTATTTTCTGATTTTTGAGATGGGCACCCTGATGCTGGTGTTTGCCATGACGGCGCTGTATTTCGGCGTGTTCGCCCTGTACGGCCACTTCACCAGGCACGACCTTTCCGGGATGCGGCCCTTTGTCATCGGCGGGCTGATTTTCCTCATCATCATGGGCGTCATCTCCATGTTCATCCCCATGGGCGGGCTGGAGCGGCTGATCTGTCTGGGCGGCATCGCGCTGTTCCTGTGCATTACCGCTTATGATACCCAGCGCATCAAATCCTATTATGCCTACTACGGCGGCGACGCCGCGATGCTCCAGAAGGCGTCCATTTATGCGGCGCTTCAGCTGTATCTGGATTTCATCAACCTGTTCCTGTACCTGCTCCGGTTCGTCAACAAGAACAGAAACTAATCAAATTTTACGCAATACGCCCCTTATGCACATCTCTGCATAGGGGGCGGCGTTCTGTCATGGAGGAATGGGCGTATGCTGATCAAGCACGCGCAGGTGCTGGCGGGCAAATCGTTTGTCCAGACGGACATTGCCTTCGACGAGACCATCACTGCCGTTGGAACCCTCCCCGGCCCGGCGGAGTTGGATGGGACAGATTGCTATGTGGTGCCCGGGTTCGTGGACATCCATACCCACGGGGCCATGGGGGGCGATTTTTCCGACGGACGGCGGCAGGACATGCAGACACTGGCGGACTACTACGCGTCCCGCGGCGTGACCTCCTATCTGGCCACCACCATGGCGATGGGTGAGGACGAACTGCTTCACGCCATGGATGCGGTCGGCGGCTTTCGCCGTCAGGGCGGAGCAAAGTGCGCGGGCGTCCATCTGGAAGGGCCGTTTCTCAGCGCGGGGAAGCGGGGCGCACAGGCGGAGCGGAATATCCGCCTGCCGGACCGAGCGCTGTTCGACCGGCTGAACGCCGCCTGCGGCGGGCAGGTGCGGATGATTACGCTGGCCTGTGAATGTCCCGGAGCCATGGAGTTCATCCGGTATGCGTCAGAGCGGGCCGTGGTCTCGCTGGGCCATACGGAGTGCACCTATGAGCAGGCCATGGAGGCATTTTCCTGCGGGGCCAGCCATGTGACTCATATGTTCAACGCCATGGCCGGGTTTCACCACCGGCAGCCCGGGCTGATGGCCGCGGCCATGGACGCCGGGGCCAGCGTGGAGCTGATCTGCGACGGCCTGCACGTCCATCCCGCCGCCGTCCGCATGGCGCACCGGCTGTACGGCGACCGGCTGGATCTGATCTCCGACTCCATGCGCTGCGCGGGACTGTCCGACGGCGAATACACGCTGGGCGGTCAGGCGGTGACGGTGCGGGACGGAAAAGCCTGCCTGTCCGGCACAGATACGCTGGCCGGTTCGTCCATCTCTCTGCTGGACGCCGTGCGGAACGCGGCGGCCTTCGGCATCCCGTTGGCGGACGCGCTGTACGCCGCGTCCACGGCGCCCGCCCGCGCCGCCGGGCTGCATGACGTGGGCGAGCTTCGCCCCGGTCTGCGGGCGGATGTGCTGGTGCTGGACCGTGATCTGTCCATCAGGGCCGTATTTGTGGATGGCGTGCGGCAGATATAAAAAGTGGAGCCCCCGCCCGGAATTCCGGGCGGGGAGCCTTTATCTGATCTGTAAATTTCAGCTGTTTTCATCCGGCCCGTGGGCGTCCAGCGTGACGCTCACGTGAGTGCCCTCGTCCGGCAGCTTCCAGCGGTAAAGGGGGCCGTCGGCGGTGACGGTGATGGTGTCGCCCGCATGGTACAAAGATGCGTCGTCCACGGGAAGGGTGCAGACGAAAAGGTCGTAGCCATAGGGATTCTCCACACCCATGTTCATGAGGATGGAATCAGACGCAGCCATGATGCTGCCGGGGTTGGGGTCACTGCCTGTGTCCATCACTTCGGCGGTAAAGGTGTAAGGCCTGTGGATCAGCTCCTGAAGCTCAGCGAAGTAGTCGATCTCCTCCTGACAGCTCCATGCGGGGGCGGGGATGGGGTGCTCCGGATCGCCGATGACCTCGTCTGTGTCGCCGTTGGTGGACATGAGCAGCACGCTGTCCGCCAGAAGGGCGTTGATCTGGCTCTGAAAGGCGGCCAGCTCATCCGGGTCGATGGACATGGGATCGACGTAGTCGCCCTCAAAGGAGCCGCTCTGGAACACCAGCGGCTGGCCGGAGTCTTCCTCAGTCAGGGAGAACAGCCGGTAGGAATAGCTGGCGTAGCCGCTGGACATGTAGGGCACCCATTGCAGCAGATACGCGTAGCCGTCGCGCTGGCAGAGGTAATAGCCGTTCTGCCCGGCGTGGGCCCGCGCGGCCATGTCGTGCCAGCAAATGTCGCCGTTTTCATTCTGCACCAGAAGGCAGCAGGCGTAGCCCGCGTCGATGACGCTGAGATTCTCGTCCGTCCCGTCGTGATCAAGGTCCACCTGCCATTGGGCGGCGATGCCGGAGATGGGGACCAGCTCGTCCACAAAGGCAAAGCTGCCGTCCTCTCCGTATGCGGTCAGCCCGCAGGCAAAAACGGCGACCCGGCTGCCCACGGGGTATTCGTCGGTGGGCCACTCAAAGGTAAAACGTTTCGCGTTCGCACTGCTGGGCAGCGGCTTTTCCGGTTCGACCACCAGCGTGTCGTTTTCGCTGGACACCACCACGGCGGTGAAGGACACGGCCACATCGTCAGAGGGCACGGTAGTGGCGGGGGAGAGGGGATCGCTCTTAGCGGAAGCCTCGCCGGGGGTATCAGCCCGCCCAGTGGTCAGGACCACCGCCGCTGCGGCTGCCGCTACAAGGACGCACACCGTTACCGCCGTCAGCGGCCTTTTGTAGCGGAGGATGGAGCGGACCCGGCTTTTTGTATCCCCCTCGCCGAAGGCAAGCGGACTGATGCCGGGGCGGAACCGCCGGCCGGAGGCCAGTGTCAGCAAAGACTGGCCGTAGTCGATTTTCCGCTCCTCGCCCAGCGCCCGGAGCACCCGCTGGTCGCAGGCCTCTTCCAGCGCCCGTAGGAAGCAGGGCCAGCATAGCCACAGCAGAGGATTGAACCAGTGGACGGACAGAATGAGCCAGCCCAGCGCTTTCCAGAGGTGATCGCCGTTGCGGAGGTGCTGGCGCTCGTGGGCCAGAATGTGGCCGGTTTCCTGTTCAGTCAGCCCGAAAGTCAGATAAATTTTCGGCCGGAGCAGCCCCGCCACGCAGGGGGAGCAGATCCGGTCGCTGTACCAGATCCGCGGGTCTGCTTCATCCCGGACAGCAACCCGTAGCAGCGGCCGTAGCCGC
>CAKUKL010000189.1 GCA_934662925.1 uncultured Oscillospiraceae bacterium
CTCCCGGTTGGAGTCGCCCCGCCAGTAGGCGGCGTTGCAGGCAGTGAGCTTGATGGCGTTGCCCTTGATGCGGCCGGTGGAGTCCAGATGGGGGCCGGCGCACAGGTCGGTGAACTCGCCCTGCTTGTAGAAGGAAATGACCGCATCCTCGGGCAGATCCCGGATCAGCTCCACCTTGTAGGGCTCTTCCTTCTCCTCCATGAACTTGATGGCTTCCTCACGGGGCAGCTCGAAACGCTCCAGCTTGAGCTTTTCCTTGCAGATCTTGCGCATCTCGGCCTCCAGCTCGGTCAGCTGATCCTCGGTGAAGGGCGCGGGGGTGTCGAAGTCGTAATAGAAGCCAGTCTCGATGGCGGGGCCGATGGCCAGCTTCACCTCGGGGTGGAGCCGCTTCATGGCCTGCGCCAGCACATGGGAGCAGGTGTGCCAATAGGTCTTGCGGTAGGTTTCGTTTTCAAAAGTATACTGGTTGTTTTCTTCGGACATGATTATTCCTCCTTGTAGTGAGGGGTGAGCAATAAAAAATCACCCCTGAAAGAATCAGGGGTGAGATGATCTGCGTGATTTGCGCATCTTCCCACGGTTCCACCCTGCTTGCCAGAAGCGCTGAGCCGTCGCGAGCGCGTCGCCGCAAATTTCATATCACTCCATTTCCCGCAAAGCGGAAAAAGCCGTTCATTCCATTGCGGCTCCTTTTCCAAATCGAAACCGTCCGTTTCGATTTGGAGAGGACGAGCAGCGTAGTGAACAAGCACCAATTTCATTGGTGCGCGTGATACGAAGCTTGTGAGGACGAGATTGCGAGCAGGCGAAGCGTGACATCATGCCGTCTGGCCGCTCGTATCTCTGTAACGGGAGAAACCCGTCCCGGTCATCCCGGGCCGCTCCGGAGTGGTACCGCCCGCCGCCGTCACAGGGTGCTTTCACCAAGCGCACCCCTCTCTGGGAGCCGCTGCGCGGGTTCTTCTCCGTCGTCGCATTTAACGGAAAGACTATATCACCGGGCGGGGGAATTGTCAAGTGGGAAGGGGGCGAAGGCCCTGAATCCCCTTTTTCGTATTCGCCGGAAAATCGGCGATGATTTTGGTGCGTCCTGCGGACGCTCCGCTGGGGTGACTTTTCGTTCGTGCGAAAAGTCACCAAAAGCACGCACAGGGGATAATCCCCTGTGTACCCCTTAGAGGGGACTGGCATAGTCTTGTTTTTGCCGTGCCGCAGAAAATTTTCCGACTCCTTTGTTAAGACGCTGCCGTTCTATTTCCGCTGCCGCTGCTCTGGTGCTGACTTGCAAGTTTTGCGCTCGATAGCGCCGCCGCTGTTGCAAGCAAAGTATCCGCGTAGGCGCTTAAAGTCGGCCCGGAAACCTATAACAAGTGCCAATGGAGCGGCAGCGATAATTAGCGGCTTCGCGTGTCGGCTTACCCCGCGCCGGTCGACAGGACGCTGCATTTCTTGAATGCGCCCCCGTAAAAATCGGGGTTCTTAGGGGAAAAACGCTTGGAGCGCAGAACGCGCCCCTCAGCGTTCGGAGCCGACCGCGTTTTCCCCCTAAGCGCATTTTTGCATCCTTTTTGTGCGCACAAAAAGGATGTCGCCGTCAGGCGAAACCTGACTCTTTTCTTCTTTCAAAAAGAAGAAAAGAAGCGCCCCGGATCTCTCCGGGGCACCTCTCATTTCCCATTCTGCTTCTTGATGACCTTCATGCGGACGAACTCCTCCCGCTCCTTTTCCTCCAGCGCCTCGCTGATGACGCGGATGGTGCTGTCAAAGTCCGGGATGACGATATTCTTCAGGGCGTTCGCGCGCTTCTGGGATTTTTTGATGGCCTGAGCCAGACGGTAGATGGACGTCTCGATCTCCGCCATGCGGCGGGTCATGTCCTTCACCCGGCGGAACTTCATATAGGCCTCGTCCAGCGCCGGGGAGGTGTACATCATGCTGTACTCCGGCCGGGGCTGCTGGCCGTGCTCCGGGATGTGGGGCAGCTCAACGCCCATGACCGACCGCCAGCGGATGTCCAGACTGTCGTCCGGCACCACGCCCTCGGCGATGTGGTCGCACAGGCCCAGCTCGATGTGGGCCTGCCGCAGGGCGGCGTACGCCTCGCTGAACACTTGGTCGATCTCGCTCTGGAGGGCGGACGCGCCGTCCATCAGCTCCATCATTTCCCGCACCAGAATGTTGCGCTTGCGGTCCATCAGCTCGTAGCCCGTCTGGGCCAGCGCCCGGGAGCGCTTGGCGGCCATCAGGTTTCCTTTTGTGGGCAATACAGCGGCCATTTTTTGTGACTCCCCTTTCTGATGGGATCCGCGCCTTACAGCGCGCCGCCGGCGGCGACCAGAACCTCGAAGGCCCCTTCCTTATAGTGCTCGTCCAACTCCTTGTCGGACACGCGGTCCAGCTCGCCCCGGGGCAGGATGGACAGCAACGCCCAGCCCAGCTCCAGCGTCTGCTCCAGCGTGCGGTCGGTCTGATCGCTCTGCTGGACGAAATACTGCTCAAAGGCCTTACCGAACTTCAGGTACAGCTTGTCGGTGTCGCTCAGCTCGTCCTCGCCGATGACGGAGGCAAGGCTCCGGGCATCCTTCACCTTGGAGTAGGACGCGAACAGCTGGTTGGACAGGGACGGATGATCCGCCCGGGTAAAGCCCTCGCCGATGCCGTCCTTCATCAGACGGGACAGGGAGGACAGGATGTTGATGGGGGGATACACGCCCGACTGATCCATGTCCCGGTCCAGCACGATCTGGCCCTCGGTGATGTAGCCGGTCAGGTCGGGGATGGGGTGGGTGATGTCATCGTTGGGCATGGTGAGGATGGGCACCTGCGTAACGGAGCCCTTCTTGCCGGTGATCATGCCCGCCCGCTCGTACAGGGAGGCAAGGTCGGAGTACAGGTACGCCGGGAAGCCCTTCCGGGACGGGATCTCGCCCTTGGAGGAGGAGAACTCACGGACGGCCTCGCAGTAGGAGGTCATATCCGTCATGACCACCAGCACGTGGTAGCCGTGGTTGAAGGCCAGATATTCCGCGGCGGTCAGGGCGCAGCGGGGAGTCAGGATACGCTCGATAATGGGGTCGGAGGCCAGATTCAGGAACATGACCACCCGCTGGAGCGCGCCCGCCTCTTCAAAATTCCGGCGGAAGAACTCGGCGGTGTCGTTCTTGACGCCCATGGCGGCGAACACGATGGCAAAGTCGCCGTCGCCGCCAGCCACGCGGGCCTGCCGCACCATCTGGGCGGCCAGCTCGTTATGGGCCATGCCGGCGCCGGAGAAGATGGGCAGCTTCTGGCCGCGGATCAGGGTGGCGGTGCCGTCGATGGCGGAGATGCCGGTGTAGATGCAGCTTCTGGGGTACTGGCGGCTCACCGGGTTGATGGCGGAGCCGTTGATGTTCCGCCGCTCGTCGGGGTAAAGCTCACCGAGGCCGTCGATGGGGCGGCCCGCGCCGTCAAACACGCGGCCCAGCATCTCCTTGGACAGGGCGATGTCCATGGGGCGGCCGGTGAAATGGGTGCTCACGTTTTCCAGCGAGATGCCCCGGGTGCCCTCAAAGACCTGAAGCACCGCGCGGTCGCCCTCGATGAGGATGACGCGGCCGTAGCGGCGGGAGCCATCGTCCAGCGTCAACTCGGCCAGCTCGTCGTAAGACACGCCGGACACGCCCTGCACGGCTACCAGAGAGCCGGACAGGTCGGAAAGGCCGGTATATTCCAATCTCATACTGTATGCACCTCCATCAGCTGTTGGCGGCGTTGACCTGAGCCAGAGCCGCGTCGATCTCCTGCTCGTACTTCGCAAACCCGGACAGGTCGTCGTTGGGGATCTCGTACTTCATCTTCACCAGATCGTCGAACACGCCGGTGGCGGTGAACTGGGACAGGGGGATGGCCTTGTCGATGGCCTCCTTCACCCCGTCGTACAGCCGGAGGATGGTCTGCATCATCTTCAGC
>CAKUKL010000190.1 GCA_934662925.1 uncultured Oscillospiraceae bacterium
ACCGGCCGGGCGCACAGAAAAAGCTGCTGCTCTGGACCGGCGCGGGCCTTGTGCTGGCGGTGCTGCTCCTGTTCAAGTACACCGGCTTCTTCCTCGCCCGCTGGACCACCGGCCTGCCCGGCTGGCTGGTGCCGCTGGGGCTGAGCTTTGCGAGCTTTCAGCAGATCTTCTGGCTGCGGGACCGGTATTACGGCGATGTGGAGGCGGTGTCCCCGCTGGACTATGCCTGCTGCCTGACGTTTTTCGTCACCGCCACCTGCGGCCCCATCACCCGGGTGGGCGAGCTGGCCCCTCAGCTCCGCGCGCCCCGGCCCTTCTGCTGGGAGGAGCTGTCCGCCGGGCTGTACTGCTTCGCCCTCGGCCTCGGGAAAAAGGTGCTGCTGGCCGGGATGTTCGCCAACGGGGCCAACTACGGCTTTGCCCGGGCGGGCGCCCTGTCGTCGGTGGACGCGGTGCTGGTCATGCTGTGCTACACCCTCCAGATTTACTTTGACTTCTCCGGCTACTGCGATATGGCGTGGGGCATGGGCCGGATGATGGGGGTGGAGCTGCCGGTGAACTTCGACAGCCCTTACCGGGCGGTGTCCATTCAGGACTTCTGGGCCAGATGGCACATCACCCTGTCCCGGTTTTTCCGGAACACCGTCTATATCCCCCTCGGCGGCAACCGCCATGGCATGGCGGTCACCTGCCGGAATATCATGGTCGTGTTCCTGCTGTCCGGCTTATGGCACGGGGCGGGCTGGGGCTTCCTCATCTGGGGCGGCCTCCACGGCGCGGCCATGGTGCTCCAGCGGCTGTGCCGGGGAAAGGTCCCCCTGCCCCGTTGGCTTGGCTGGCTGCTGACCTTTGTTTTCGTCAATATCGCGTGGGTATTCTTCCGGGCGGACACGCTGGGGCAGGCGCTGGCCCTGCTGGGCGACGTGTTCACCGGCGGCCTTGCCATGCCCGCGGCCAAGCTGGCCTCTACCCTGCCGCTGGACGCCATGTGGCAGGTGCTGTACGCCCTTCAGGCGCTGGTCAAGCCCGGCGGCCGGGCCTTCGCCTACTGGGCGCCGCTGATGCTCTTCCCGCTGGCCATGGCGCTGCTGGCCCTCCCCAACCCGGTGCGGCAGGGGGAGCGGTTTAAGCCCGGCCTGTGGAAGGCCCTGCTGGCGGCGGGGTGCGTCGCCTTGTCCATTCTGTTCCTGTCCGGGGTAGACACCTTCATTTACGCGAATTTCTGAGGAGGAGCCATGAACGCGAAACGATTTTTTGCCGTCGTGCTGGCGGCCGCGGCCGTTGTGCTGGGCGTGGCGGCGGCCTTCGTGGCATGGACGGACCCGCTGATGCGGGGCGGCCTTGCCGACGGGGAGACGGCCCTCTTCATCAACCAGCGATACGAGGAGCCGGGGCTGATCCGCAGTCAGGACTACTCCGCCGTGGTCATGGGCACCTCGCTGGTGGCCAATTACCGGGCGTCGTGGTTCACCGAGGGGCTGGGGGAAGAGACACTGAAGATCACCTTCCCTGACGGCTGGATCAGCGAGTTCAACACCGCGCTGGATCTTGCCTTCAGCACCCACCCGGACCTTGACAAGGTGTTTTTCGGGCTGGACCCAAACATCCTCGTCCGGTCGGACAGCGAGCGGACGGTGGAGCTGCCGAAATACCTCTACAACAACAATCCGCTGGACGACGTGGAGTTCTACCTCAATGCGGACAGCGTCGTGCTGGCGGCCAAGACGCTGGCGGCCCGGGCCAACGGTACGGGCACCGATCTGGACAGCGCCTACCTCCTTCAGGCGGAGTTTTCCAAGAAAAACGCCATTTTCGGCTATCCCCGGCCGGAGGTCAGCGACACCGTCCTGCCGGAGGACGCATTTCGGGCGGCCTGCGACGAGAACCTCGCCGTGGTGAAAAGCTGGCTGGAGGAGCACCCGGACACGGAGTTCACCATCTGGTTCCCGCCGTACAGCATCCTCTACTGGGACAAAATGACCCGGGAGGGCCGGGCGGACGCCATCATCTGGGCGGTGGAGTACGCCACGGAGCAGCTGCTGCAATACGATAACGTGAAGGTCCACTGCTTCCTCATCGATTACAACACCATCCTGACCCTCGCTCAGTATGCCGACCACGTCCACGCGTCTACTGTGGTGACGGAGCGGATGACCCAGTACCTGCTGGAGGGAAAATTCCGCTTCACCGAGGAAAATTATCAATTAAGACTGGACGAGCTGCGGGAGTTTGTGGCAAACTATGATTATGATAAGGTGTTTGAGTCGCTGTGGTGACGTCGGCGCAGACTCTGCCGAACGCCGCTGGTAATCAGCTTTTTACGCGCCATCCGGCGCACCCCGCTTTGCGGCCCCGGGTGGATTTTCCTTTCTGGAGGTTATCGCTAAATGACAGACCAAAGCAAAATTCGCAATTTCTCTATTATCGCTCACATCGACCACGGAAAATCCACCCTGTCCGACCGGATGATCGAGATCTGCGGCGCGGTGGAGCAGCGGCAGATGGAGTCCCAGCTGCTGGACAACATGGACCTGGAGCGGGAGCGCGGCATCACCATCAAGGCCCGGGCCGTCCGGATGAACTACAAGGCCGACGACGGCGAGACGTACTTCCTCAACCTCATCGACACGCCGGGCCATGTGGACTTCAACTACGAGGTGAGCCGCTCCCTGGCCGCCTGCGAGGGCGCGGTGCTGGTGGTGGACGCGGCGCAGGGCGTGGAGGCCCAGACGCTGGCCAACACCTATCTGGCGCTGGATCACGACCTTGAGATCCGCCCCGTCCTCAACAAGATCGACCTGCCCGCCGCCGACCCCCAGCGGGTGAAGCACGAGATCGAGGACATCATCGGCCTGCCCGCCATGGACGCGCCGGAGATCTCCGCCAAGATGGGCACCAACATCCGCGCGGTGCTGGAGGACATCGTCCACAACGTCCCCGCGCCGGAGGGCGACCCCTCCGCCCCGCTGAAGGCCCTGATTTTCGACAGCCAGTACGACCCCTATCTGGGCGTTATCGTCTATTTCCGCATCATGGAGGGTTCCATCCGTCCGGGCATGGAGGTGCAGCTCATGGCCTCCGGCTCCCGGCACACGGTGCTGGAGTGCGGCTATCTCCACCCGCTGGGCATGGAGCCGGCCAAGGAACTCATCGCCGGCGAGGTGGGCTATTTCACCGCGTCCATCAAGAACGTGAAGGACACCCGGGTGGGCGACACCATCACCGAGGCTGGCCGCCCCACGGCGGAACCCCTGCCCGGCTACCGTCCGGTGCAGCCCATGGTGTACTGCGGCGTGTATACCGAGGACGGCTCCAAGTACCCCGACCTGCGGGACGCGCTGGAAAAGCTCCAGCTCAACGACGCCTCCCTGTCCTTCGAGCCGGAGTCGTCCATCGCGCTGGGCTTCGGCTTCCGGTGCGGCTTCCTGGGCATGCTCCACATGGAGATCATTCAGGAGCGGCTGGAGCGGGAATTTGATCTGGACCTCATCACCACCCTGCCTTCCGTCATCTATGAGGTCACCAAGACCGACGGCACGGAGCTCCGGGTGGACAACCCCCACAACTACCCCGACCCCGGCTCCATTTCCGAGGCCCGGGAGCCGTTTGTCAAGGTGTCCATCATCTCCCCGCCGGACTACGTGGGCAACATCATGCCCCTGTGTCAGGACCGCCGGGGCGAGTTCAAGGACATGCAGTATCTGGACACCAATCTGGTGGAGATCCACTACCTCATGCCTCTCAACGAGATCATCTACGACTTTTTCGACACGCTGAAGGCCAAGACCCGGGGCTATGCGTCGCTGGACTACGAGATGGAGGGCTACCGCCCGTCCGATCTGGTGAAGGTGGACCTGCTCCTCAACGGCGATCAGGTGGACGCGCTGTCCTTCATCGCCCACCGGGAGAAGGCGTACAAGCGGGCCCGGCGGATCT
>CAKUKL010000191.1 GCA_934662925.1 uncultured Oscillospiraceae bacterium
TCCGGCACTGCCCCCTGCGGATCTTTTTCGACATGCATATGACACGGTCCCCCTATCTCGTCAACGACCTCATCGAGTCCATCCACGAGATCCAAATCGAGACGAAAGGCCGTCTCTCCTTCCACGCCTCCTTCCAAACCAGCGACATGGACGCGCAGGACGCGGACGTGCAGGGGCTGCTGAACAACAACCAGATCGACTTCTGGATCTTCGGCAGCGAGACCCGGCTCCAGCACGGCGACGTCCGGCTGGAGGTCATTGCCGACGACCAGTTCGCCTTCACCATCTCCAAGTACCACCCGCTGTACCGGGAGGATCTGACCGCCGCCGACCTGCCCCGGCTCGTTGACAGCTCCACCCTGTTTCTGCTCCAGAACCGCTCCCGCTATATCAGCTACGTGCTGAATTCTGTCAGCGCCGAGGGTTGCTCGCCCAACATCCACTTCGAAAAGAACGCCGAGGTCAACAGCTTTTACGTCTCTCTGGGCATGGGCCTTTCCATCATGCCGGAAAACACGAAGGACTTCGTCTCTCTCTCACAGGCTAAGGTCGTCCCTCTGCCGGATACCCATTTCTACACCCTCGCGGGCTACCGCCGGGACAGTGACAATCCCCTGCTCCCCCTGCTGCTGGAGCGCTTTCAACAGAAGTCCGCGCTCCATGCCCAGCCCCCGCGCTGAATCTCCGCATGATACCGCCGAAACCGCCGTATGGCGCGTTCCGGCGGTTTTTTGTGCCCTGCGGTATTTTATCAACGAATATCACTTTTTCTTTTTGGGCAATCTATCGGTTTTACCGATAGATTGCCCATTTTCGTATGTTATATAACTATTTTACAAATAGAACGGCATATGTTAGCATATTCATAAGCAATACGCACAAAAAACATTCGAATCCCATCTCATCAAGAAAAGGAGTGCAGTTACGATGGACGAACTGGAGCAGCTGAAATCGATCATCGCCGAACAGGATCGCCGCATCCAGCGGATGGAGGCGGTCAATGAGATCACCAACGTGCTCGGCCGCTATGTCACCTATCACAGCGCCAGCCGGCAGGAGGAGACCGTGGAGCTTTTCTGCCGCCACACCCCCGGCATCCGCCTGATCTTCAACGGCCACATTTACGACGGCTGGGAGGGCGTGCTCCGGCACTTTATCTACCGGATGGCCAACGCGGAGGAAGATCTCTCCGGCCGGCTGTACTGGCATGATGTGCTCTCTCCCGTCATAGAAGTGGCTGAGGACGCCCAATCCGCAAAGTGCATCGTCTCCACCCACGGCGCGGAGACCGGCTGGAACGCCGACGGCAGCCTCAAGTCCCTCTGGTCCTGGGGCAAGTACCGCTTCGACTTCCTGAAGGAGGACGGCAAGTGGAAGATCTACCGGCTGGAATTCCACCAGTGCATGAACACCCCGTACGAGGGCAAGGGCTGGGTGGAAGAGCCCTGCTACGACCTGATCGGCACCGCCCCCGCCGAGCTGCGGGACAACGAGCCGGAAAACTGCAAGCCCCACCGGGTCACGAAGAAGCCTTACCTGCCGCTGAGCGTGGACACCCCGGACTGCGACCTCCACAACCTGAACCCCGCCCCGCCCGAGCCCTACGCCACCTACGACTTCGAGGGCATCAAGGACGAGGACGATCTGGACTGGCACATCTGATACTTTTGGCCGGACGGCCTGAACAAAAATAAAGGAGGACCCACTATGTTGAAGAAACGTATCCTTGCAACGCTCCTCGGGGCCGCCATGCTGCTGACGCTGGCCGCCTGCGGCAGCAAGCCTGCCGGAAACTCTTCCGCGCCCAACGCCTCTGACGCCGGCAGCAACGCCCCGGCCGCCGCCTTTGACGGGACTCTGAACGTGGGCATCAGCGACGCCCTCGGCTCTTTCCAGCAGGGCGCCAACCAGGGCGACTGCTGGACCGGCATTTATCTGGTTTTCGACGCTCTGTTCTATCACGACACCGAGACCAAGGAGGTCTACTCCTACATTCTGGACGACTGGTACTATGAGGACGACCTGACCTTCGTCATGAAGCTCAAGGACGGCGTGTACTTCAGCAACGGCCAGAAGGCCACGTCGGAGGACGTGCTCTACTCCCTGACCAACTACGCCCAGCGGCGGGCCATGACCGCCTCCATGTTCTCCGGCGTGGACGCGGAGAATTCCTACTGCCCCGACGAGCTGACCACCGTGGTCAAGTTCCACGAGCCGTGGGGCCCCGGCATTTTCTCCGTGGACTCCCCGCTGTTCTGCAAGTCCTGGTGCGAAGAGGTTGGCTGGGACTCTCAGGACTGGCTCAACTGCCCCGTGGGCTCCGGCCCGTACAAGGTCACCAGCTATGTCACCGATTCCAAGGCCACGCTGGCCCTGCGGGACGACTTCTGGGGCGACGAGACCATGTACAACCCCGACATCAAGGAAGTCACCCTGAACTACTACCCTGAGATCGCCACCATGTTCATCGACCTCCAGACCGGCGCCATCGATCTGGCCCTCAACATCGCCGAGGCCGACTACGCCCGCGGCATGAACGGCATTGACGGCATCACCGTGGAGCGGATCTCCACCAACGAGACGGAATTCCTGTGCATGGACACCAAGAACCAGTACCTGAAGGACGAGAACGTCCGTCTGGCCATCGCCTACGGCGTGGACTGGTCCGTGGTAGCGGACGCCGGCTTCGGCTCCCTGCAGGCTCCTGCCACCTCCATCCTCAGCTCCGAGAGCCCCTATTACAAGGACTGCGGCGGCTATCCCTACGACCTTGACAAGGCCAAGGACTATCTGGCCGCCTCCGGCTACAGCGGCGAGGAGCTGACCTTCAAATTCGTCGCCATGGCCGACGCCGACCAGCAGAACATGGCCGAGGCCTTCCAGTTCTACATGAACCAGCTGGGCATGACCGTCAACATCGAGTATCTGGACTTCGCCTCCGCCCTCGGCACCTGGATGGAGGAGGGCGGCACCGACTTCAACTTCCAGGAGTCCGCCACCGGCTCCCTCTCCGGCGAGCCGTACATCTCCCTCAACGCGCTGATGACCGCCTACGGCAACTTCGCCATCTGCACCGTGGACGACGACCAGTTCAACCAGCTGGCGGAGCGCGCCATGAAGACCATCGACCGTGACGAGCGCGCCGCCGCCTTCGCGGAGCTTCAGACCTATGCCCACGACCACGCCTGGGTCATCCCCATGCTGGAGGGCTACTACGCGCTGGGCTATGACAACACCGTCATTTCCGCCGTGGACTTCGGCAGCGCCATCGGCGCCAACCTGCGGCATGTAACGCTGGCCGGTCAGTGACCGGCCCATCCCGGCACGGCGTCCAGCGGGGCGTCGGAGACGGTCAAACCACTGATTTCCCCGGCCCGCGGGCCGGGGAAATCAGTTCCATCCCGGAGGTATCGAAATGAGCAAATACATCCTGAAGCGTCTGCTCTGGATGATCCCCGTGGTGCTGGGCGTGCTGCTGATCGTTTTCTTCATCAGCTACATCACCCCCGGCGACCCGGTCAAGACCATTCTGGGCAGCAATTACACACAGGAGGCGTATGACGCCAAAACAAAAGAGCTGGGGCTGGATAAGCCCTTCTTCTATCAATACGGAAAATATGTGCTGGACATGGTGACAAAGGGCGACCTCGGCACCTCCTACTCCTACGGCCACTCCGTGTCCGAGCAGATCTGGAGCCGGATGGGCATCACCTTTGAGATTGGCATACTGGGCGTACTGCTCACCATCATTCTGGGCGTTCCCTTCGGCGTACTGTCGGCCACAAAGCAGTACTCCGTTCTGGATTACAGCGTCACCACCCTGTCCACCCTGTTCGCGGCCATGCCGAACTTCTGGCTGGCGCTGGTGGCTATCCTGCTGTTCTCCCTGAAGC
>CAKUKL010000192.1 GCA_934662925.1 uncultured Oscillospiraceae bacterium
TTTTGAACACGATCAGGTTGCCCATGGTGTCCACCCGCAGGGAATCCGCGTAGGGGGATACCCGGCCGATGATATAATTGCGCACCTCGTCCTCGAAGGAGGACACGCCGGACAGGGCGCACAGGGTTTTCAGCGTATTTACCATTGGGGGCCGCCCTCCTTTCCGAGATCTACGGTGAAGGCCGCCAGCAGCCGCGCCACCTGCTCGATGTCGCTGATCTCAAGCACCTCTACCGGGGTGTGCATATATTTGAGGGGCAGGGAGAGCACGGATGTGGCCACGCCCTCGTTGCAGATCTGCATACGCCAGCCGTTGGTGCCGCTGGCACCCTCCATAACTTCCTTCTGGACGGGGATGCCCTCCGCTTCCGCTTTCTCGAACATCCGGCGGGTCATCCAGCGGGACATATTGGGGCCGATGCCGATGGCCGGACCGCCGCCGATGACGCTGGCCCGGTTGGCCGGGCTGTCCGGCGTCTTGCCGTGGGTCACGTCCACGGCCACGCAGTAATCCGGGCAGATGGCCTGAGTCGCCGCGATGGCGCCGGCGCTGTTGGTCTCCTCGCAGACGCTGCCCATGATGTAGAGGTCAACATCCAGCTCTTTATCCGCCAGTAGCTCCGCCGCCCGGAGCAGGGTGACGAAGCAGGAGCGGTCGTCCATGGCCTTGGAGCACAGCTGCCCCTCGCCCAGCGGGGTGAAGGTGCCGCGGAACACCATGGGGGTGCCGATGGGGATGAGGCGCTCCGCCTCCTCCTGACTCATGCCGGTGTCTACGTAAAAATCTTCGATGGGGGGCGCTTTCTCCCGGTCCTCCGGGGAGAGCACATGGGGCGGCAGGCAGGCCACCACGCCGAACAGCGGAGGATCGGTGAGAATGGTCAGTTCCCGGTCAGGGAGCATCCGGGGGTCTACCCCGCCCAGCGTTCCGAATTTCAGAAAGCCGTTCTTGATGCCGGTGACGATCAGCCCAATCTCATCCAGATGGGCGTCCAGCAGGAGCTTTTGGGCGTCGGGCTTTCCGCACTGGCGGATACCGATGACATTGCCCAACCGGTCGATTTTCACCTCGTCCACCAGCGGCTCCAGCAGCTCTTTCGCAGCCAGCGCCGCGGGCCGCTCAAAGCCGGTGGGCGCGCCGATGGAGCACAGTCGTTCCAGCGCAGCTTGAATTTCCATATGATTCACATCCTTATAGCTGATTGACATATTTTTTGAAGGTATTTCCACGTTCCTCAAAGTTCTTGAACTGGTCGAAAGACGCGCGGGCCGGAGACAGGATGACCACATCGCCGGGGCGGGCCATATCGTGGGCCATGTTGACGGCCTCCTGAAGGGTGTCCCGCTCCAGAATGACCGGCTCGCCGGTGCTGTAGTCCGGCGCGTTGATGACGGCTTCCTTGATCTTCGGCGCGGTGGCTCCCACAAGGATCAGAGTCTTGACCGCCCGGGTGATCTCCGGCCCCAGCACGTCGTAAGGGATGTGCTTATCATATCCGCCGGCGATGAGGATCACTTTCTGGTTGAAGGAGCGCAGGCCCGCGATGGTGCGGCTGGGGCTGGAAGCGATGGAGTCGTTGTAGTACTTCACGCCGTCCAGCTCCCGGACCAGCTCGATGCGGTGGGGTACGCCGCCGAAGGTCTTGGCGTAGGTCCGGATGGTCTCGTCGGACACAAGGCCGTCCACGGCGGCGATGGCCGCCATGTAGTTCTCAATGTTGTGGACGCCGGGGATCAGGATGTCCTTGACCGCCAGTACCGGCCGGTTGTCCACGACGATGGAACCGTCCCGGAGCCAGACGCCCCGGCCAAGGGACTTTTTACGGCTGAACATGGTGACGGTTCCTCGGGCCTCCGGCGCAAAGGACGCGGTGATCTCGTTGTCCGCGTTGAGCACCAGCTTGCTCTCGGAGGACTGGTGCAGGAAGATGTTCTTTTTTGCGTCGATGTACTCCTGCATGTCCTTGTGTACATCCAGATGGTTGGGCGCCAGATTGGTGACCACCGCCACGTCCGGACTCTGATCCATGGTCATGAGCTGGAACGAGGAAAGCTCCAGCACCACCATGTCGTCCGGCCGCATCTGCCCCGCCTGATCCAGCAGCGGGTGGCCGATGTTGCCGCCCACGTAGGTGCGATAGCCGGAGGCCTCCAGCAGTCCGGTGATGATGGTGGTGGTAGTGGTCTTGCCGTCAGACCCGGTCACGGCGATGATCCGGCAGGGACAGACAGAGAAGAATGCCTCCATCTCCGAGGTGATCTCCGCTCCCTGCTCCTTTGCCCGGGCCAGCTGGGGAAGATCCGGACGCATTCCCGGCGTGCGGAAGATCACGTCCATGCCGTCCAGATGGTCCAGATAGTCCGGCCCAAGGCAGAAGGAAACACCCTTGTTCTCCAGCGACTCGATCTCATCGCCGAAGGCGGAGCGGTCCTTTTTGTCGCAGGCAGTCACCTGGATCCCGGCTCCAGCCAGCAGCCGGATCAGCGGAAGGTTTGAAATGCCGATGCCAAGCACGGCAACTTTGCGGCCCTTGAGCCGCTCTAGATATTCGTCTAATGCGGAACGCATAAAATGCCCCCTGACTCCAATTAAAAAGGAAGCATCCGGCTTTATTACCGCCGCTTCCCCATCTGATGTATTATACCCCAAAGAAATAGATTTGACAATCAGCGAAACATACAGTAAAATAACTTTCGCAAGTAAGCTGGACAGCCGCGTGGATCGGTCGAAAGGCCCTTCATGAGGAAAGTCCGGGCTCCGCAGGGCAAGGATAACGGGTAACGCCCGCCGAAGGCAACTTCAGGAAAAGTGCAACAGAGATATACCGCCCCGTCTGATCCGGCTCCTTATGGGGCCCCGCAAAAGCTCTGCTTTTGTGGGAGAGGAGGCGCAGCGAAGTGAACGAGTCCCGCCGCGTGCGACGGAATGAGCGATACGGAGCTTGCGCCGACGAGGTAAGGGTGGAAAGGCGGAGACAAGCGCCCGCCCGATGACTGGGAACTGCTCATCGCTGTAAACTCTATCCGGAGCAACACCGTGGTAACGCATATGGCCGGCCCGGCCGCGTTTAGGAGGTGGCTGGAGCGTACCGGCAACGGTACGTCTAGATAGATGGCTGTCTTGAATGACAGAACCCGGCTTACAGGCTTGCTTGCTCAATTTCAGAGGACAGGGGTATCTCCCCTGTCCTCTGCTTTTTAACTCCATCAATTGAGAAAAGGTGCTTTCGCGCACAAAAAACGGGCAGACGAAATCGTCTGCCCGTTTTTTTCGTTCAGAAAATTACTTGCACAGCTCGTAGATGCCAGCAGCGCCCATGCCGCCGCCGATGCACATGGTGACCATGCCGTAGGTGCCGGCGGTCTCGGGATCCTGCAGGTAGTCCAGAACCTTGCAGGTCAGGAAAGCGCCGGTAGCGCCCATGGGATGACCCAGAGCCATAGCGCCGCCATAGGGGTTGACCTTGTCGTAGGGAATGCCGCCCGGAGTGGTGCGAATGCAGGCCAGAGCCTGAGAAGCAAAGGCCTCGTTCAGCTCGATGGTGCTCATCTGATCGATGGTCAGGCCAGCCTGAGCCAGAGCCTTGGGAATGGCGTAGCGGGGACCCATGCCCATCTCGGTGGCGTCGCAGCCGGCGACCTGGAAGGCGATCAGCTTGGCGATGGGCTTGATGCCCAACTCCTTGGCGTAATCAGAGTCCATCAGGATGACATAGGAAGCGGCGTCGGTGGTCTGAGAAGAGGTAGCGGCGGTGACCTTGCCGTTCTCGCGGAAGCAGGGCTTCATGCCGGCCATCTTCTCCAGAGAGGTCTTCAGATTACCCTCGGCATCGGCCAGAATACCGTCGTCCTCGCTGACAACAGTGC
>CAKUKL010000193.1 GCA_934662925.1 uncultured Oscillospiraceae bacterium
TTTTCAGGGGGAAAATACTATGAGCGAGGGCGCGAACTTCAGCGCCCGATGTCGAATCCGTATTTTCGCCCCTGAACGCATTTTTGCCTTCTTTTTGGGCGAGCAAAAAGAAGGTCGCCGTCAGGCGAAACCTGACGCTTCGCCGGGGTAACGGCGAATATGACTCAAGGGCTGCGCCTTTGAAAAAAGCCATCACCGGGGCTTCCGGTGACGTAAAAAGGAGTCGCCCTATGGGCGAAAAATTTATGGATGAACGGCCCGTCAGGGCCTTCATATAAACATTTTTTGAGAGGAGAAGGACGATGAGCATTTCTCTGGAAGGGATCGGACAGGTGCTGGCCACCCTCAAGGTGGCGGACGGTACGGCGGAGGGCGCCGTGGTGACGGTGACCGCGGAGAACACCGTGGGCAAGGCCGCCGAGAACGGTAAGTTCTGCGGCGTGCTGGTGCGGGACGAGGGCGACGGCGTGGGCGCCGTTCAGCTGGAGGGCATCGTGACGGTGAACTACAGCGATACCGCCCCCGCTGTGGGCTACAGCATGCTGGCCGGCGACGGCAAGGGCGGCGTTAAGACCGTGACCAGCGGCGGCGCCAGCTATCTGGTGCTGTCCGTGGACGCGGCCAGCGGCACCGCGGTCATCAAGCTGTAAAAAGAAAGGGAGGAAGATCACATGGCTTATCATTTTGAGAACGTAAAGCTGGAAAAGGGCATGTACAACCAGTCCGGCAAGACCTTCAGCCAGGTGCTGGAGGAGCTGGACCCCGGCCAGCAGTACAAGGGCACCGCCATGGAGGGCCTTGACGCCTTCCAGCGCCAGCTCAAGCGCTTCGGCATCCGGGTGAAGGGCGCGGGCAGCGACGTGGTGGACAAGTTTTTCGCCACCAGCCAGTCCGCCGTGCTGTTCCCCGAGTACATCGCCCGGGCGGTGAAGGTGGGCATGGAGGAGGCCAACATCCTGCCCGACATCACTGCCACCGAGACCCGCATCGAGGGGATGGATTACCGTTCCATCACCTCCGTGCCCGAGGACGAGAAAAAGCTCAAGCGGGTGGCCGAGGGCGCGGCCATCCCCAGCACTACCGTCAAGACGCAGGACAGTCTGGTGCAGCTGCACAAGCGGGGCAGAATGCTGGTGGCTTCCTACGAGGCCATCCGGTTCCAGAAGCTGGACCTGTTTTCCGTCACCCTGCGCCAGATCGGCGCGCAGATCGGCCGGATGCACCTCGAGGACGCCATCAACGTGGTCATCAACGGAGACGGCAACAACAACGCCGCCGCGTCCACCGAGACCGCCGAGGAGGGCAAGCTGACCTATGACGATCTGCTGGCCTTCTGGAACAGCTTTGAGCCCTATCAGCTCAATACTCTGCTGGTGGGCAGCGACACCATGCTCAAGCTGCTGAAGATGAGCCAGATGCAGGACGCCGCCGCGGGCCTTGACTTCCACGGCACCGGCAAGCTCATCACCCCCATGGGGGCCAAGGTGCTGCGCACCTCCGCCGTGCCCGCGGGCACCATCATCGGTCTCGACCGCAATTACGCGCTGGAGATGGTGAAGGCCGGAGACGTGACGGTGGAGTACGACAAGCTCATCGACCGCCAGCTGGAGCGGGCGGCCATCACCACCATTTCCGGCTACGCCAAAATCTTCCCCGAGGCCAGCCGCGTGCTGACCATCCAGTAAGTGAGACGGGGAGACCCGAGGAAAGGGGGAGGACACAGTGCGGCTGTGGCCGAAAAAAAGTGAAAAGCCCGCGGCCGGGGCGGTGCAGCTCCGGGAGACGGGACGGCACCCCTTCGGGATGCTGGAGGGCTATGTGCCGCTGAGCCGGGGGGATATTGCGGTGTACCGGGCCATCCGGGAGGCCGTGCCGGTGGTGGACGCGGCGGTCGTCAAGCTGGTGCGGCTGTGCGGCGGCGTGCTGGTAAAATGCCGGGACGGGCGGGCGCAGGAGGAGCTGGAGCGGTTTCTCCGCACCGTCCCCACCGGCCGGGGCCAGCGGGGCGTGGAGTCCTTTCTGGAGCAGTATCTGGACAGCCTGTTCGTATGCGGCAGGGCTATCGGCGAGATCGTGCCGGAGCAGGGGGGCGGCGGCATCGCCGCCCTGCTGTGCGGCGACCCGGGACGGCTGGAGATCAAAGAGGGGGAGGACCCGCTGAACGTGACGCTGTGCGTCCGGGACGGGGACGGAACGATCCGGGAGCTGCCGCGGCAGGAGCTGCTGCTGTTCACTCCGTTCCAGCCGGAGGCGGGGAATCCCTACGGCGTGTCCATGATGCGGTCCATGCCGTTTCTGGCGGACATCCTGCTGAAAATATTTCAGGCCACCGGCACGAACTGGGAGCGGATGGGCAACGCCCGGTACGCCGTGATCTGCCGGGGCGGACAGGACGGCACGGCGGCGGAACGGTGCGGCACCGTGGCCCGGGAGTGGTCCGCCGCCATGCAGGAGAGCCGGAACGGCGCGGTGCGGGACTTCGTGGCCTCCGGCGACGTGGATATCAAGGTCATCGGGGCGGACAACCCGGTGCTGGATAGCGAGACGCCGGTGCGGCAGATTTTGGAGCAGCTGGTGGCGCGGACGGGAGTGCCGCCGTTCCTGCTGGGGCTGAGCTGGTCGTCCACCGAGCGGATGAGCAGCCAGCAGGCGGACATCCTCACCAGCGAGATCACCGCCATCCGCCGGGCGCTGGAGCCGGTGGTGGAGCGCATCTGCGAGCTGTGGCTCCGGATGCGCGGGTTTGACCCGCGGGTGACGGTGGACTGGGCGGACATCAACCTTCAGGACGAGGTGGACGAGGCCAAGGCGCTGCTCTACCGCAGTCAGGCTCAGGTATTGCTGGAAGAAGGGGGAGAGAAGGCATGAAGATCACAAAAGAGGCGGGCGTGCAGGGCTTAAGTCAGGTCGGCGAGGAGGATCTGGCCCTCATCAACGCGCTGGCCCGCCGGGAGCTGAAGGCGGAGGAGGTATACACCTTCGCCGTGCGCCTGTGCGACAACGACATCGACCGGGACGGCGAGCGGTTCGCCGTGGAGACGCTGGAGGAGCTGGGCGGCCTGTTCACCGGCGCGCCGGGCATTTTTGACCACCAGTGGTCGGCCAAGGGGCAGACGGCCCGGATCTATCGCACGGAGCTGGTGCGGGAGGAGGGCGTCCGCACCCGGGACGGGCAGGAATACTGCTACCTCAAGGGTTACGCCTACATGATGCGGACGGCGGAGAACGAGAGCCTCATCGCCGAGATCGACGGCGGCATCAAACGGGAGGTCAGCGTAGGCTGCTCCGTGGAGCGGATGGAGTGCTCCATCTGCGGGGCGGACATGCGCAGCGGCGGCTGCGGCCACGAAAAGGGGCAGGTCTACGACGGCCAGCTGTGCGCCGGGGTGCTGCTGGGGGCGAAGGACGCCTACGAGTGGTCCTTCGTGGCGGTGCCCGCCCAGAAAAAGGCCGGAGTGGTCAAGGGCGCGAAGGACGGCGGCACGCTGGAGCAGGAGGCGGAGCTGGGCCGGCGCTACCTCAAGGAGCTGCGGCGGGAGGTGGTGCGGCTGGGCTGCCTTGCGGAGAAGGAGCTGGACCGGGGCCTGCTGGAACGGGTGACGGCCAAGCTGGACCGGGAGGAGCTGGACGAGCTGCGCCGGGCCTATCAGGCGCAGGCGGACAAGCTGTTCCGGCCGGAGAGCCAGCTCTGGGCCGCAGACGGTGGCAGGGACGAGACGGGCGCGGACAGCGCCTTCCTGATCTGAGGTGACGGCATGGAGGACGAAGTGCTGGATCTGGCGAAAAGTCTGGGGCAGATCGGAGAGAAGGAGGCGCAGGTGCTGGGCACGCTGTGCGGCGAGGCGTGCCGGATGCTGGAC
>CAKUKL010000194.1 GCA_934662925.1 uncultured Oscillospiraceae bacterium
CCCCTGCTGCCACTGCATGCTGTGCGCCAAGCTGTGCCCCACCGGCTCTATCTGCCCGGACTTCTTCTACACCACCCCCGGCGAAAAGACCATGAAGCTGGTGCCCGAGTTCTATCTGGAACAGCTTGAGAAGGACGAGAAGGCCGGCACCTTCCGCCGCAAGGTCCCCGTGGAGGAGATCGGCTGGACGAACCCCTACTACAAGACCTACAACAAGCACCCCTGGTTCATCAAGGGCAAGGGCCCCAACGGCCCCAAGAGCAAGTACTGGGGCGAGGGCCTTGAGGAGGCCGACGCCGCCGAAGCCGCGGCAGAGGCCGCTGCCGCCAGGACGGAGGAGTCCTGATGGAAGTCAGTCAGGCCATCCGTGCGCGGCGCAGCACCCGCAGCTTCCTGCCGGACCCGGTGTCCCGCCGGGATCTGGAGGAGATCCTTGACACCGCCCGCTGGTGCGGCTCCTTCGTCAACTGCCAGCCGTGGAAGTTCACCGTTCTGGGCGGCGCGGTCATGGCCGAGTGGCGTGACCGACTGTGGCAGATGTTCTGCGATGACCAGACGGAGGAAAAGGAGTACACCATGGGGCCGGTCCCCCCTCCTTCGCCGTGGGGCGAGCGGGGGAACGCCTTCCGCGAGGCCATTGACGGCCTGATGTTCCCCCCCGGCATCGACCACTGGCAGGAGCGGAAGGACGCCTATGTCCGCAGCGGCATCGTAGTCCGGGATGCCCCCAACGCCATCATCATCCACATGGACCGGGAAATGGCCCAGTCGCCCCTCCACCTGCTGGCGGCGGGCGGCGTGACGCAGGCCATCGCGCTGGCGGCGCAGGAGCGGGGTCTCGGCACATGCATCATGGGCAAGCCGGTGGAAAGCCCCCGGCTGCTGCGCAGCCTTACCGGCATCCCCGAGTCCGATCTCATTCTGTGCTGCGTCGCGGTGGGCAAGGCCGATCCCAACGGCCTGATCAACAGCCTGCCCCGGACCCGCGCGTCGGTAGAGGAGCTGACCGCATGGCGCGGCGTGGAAGCATAAATCAGCCATCCACTTTTTCATCCCTTCCCATAAAAAGAGAGCGGCTCCCGCCGAAAGGCGGGAGCCGCTCTCTTTTTTGCGTGAAACACGTCAGATCACGTAGTCGTTCCCCGGCTGGACGGAGATCATCAGGTCGGCCACGGTGATGCCGTCGAAAAAGTTCTGGATCATGTCGTCCAGCTTCCGCCACATGGGCAGCGTCCGGCAGTCGGCCATCCGGGGGCAGGTGACGGGGTCCTGTTCCAGACAGGCCACCGGGGCCAGCGTGCCCTCCGTCAGGCGGAGAATGCTGCCCACCGTGTACTGTTCCGGCGCGCGGGTGAGGCGGTAGCCGCCGCCCTTGCCACGGACGCCAGCGAGGAAGTTTTCCTTCACCAGAATTTTGACGATGCTCTCCAGATATTTTTCCGAAATTTCCTGCCGCTGGGCGATCTCTTTGAGGGGAATATAGCCTTCGGTCTGATGCTCCGCCATGTCGATCATCAGGCGGAGGGCGTAGCGGCCCTTGGTTGATATGATCATGGAACAGCCTCCATATTCATTATGTTATGATTTCCTATTATACAGATTGGTAAATAGGAAAGCAACAAAAATTTTCCGGAAGAGGTTGACAAGTCGGCGTAGATGCGCTATAATCCGATTAACCTACCAGAAAGGTTGGTATGAAAATGAAGAAACATGCGGCGGCGATCTTCCGATGTTGACGCCGGAAGGGTAGAAAACCGATTCTAGAACGTATTATTTAACTGATATATTACAATATGGAGGAGTTTATCATGAGTAAGGTATATACATCTGCTGATCAGCTGATCGGCAAGACCCCGCTGCTGGAGCTGTCCAACATTGAGAAGAAGGAAGGGCTGGAGGCCAGGATCCTCGGCAAGCTGGAGTACTTCAACCCGGCGGGCAGCGTCAAGGACCGCATCGCCAAGGCCATGATCGACGACGCCGAGGCGAAGGGCGTGCTCAAGCCCGGCTCCGTCATCATCGAGCCCACCTCCGGCAACACCGGCATCGGCCTTGCCTCCGTGGCCGCGGCCCGAGGCTACCGCATCATCATCGTCATGCCCGAGACCATGAGCGTGGAGCGCCGCCAGCTGATGAAGGCCTACGGCGCGGAGCTGGTGCTCACCGACGGCGCCAAGGGCATGAAGGGCGCCATTGCCAAGGCCGACGAGTTGGCCAAAGAGATCCCCGACAGCTTCATCCCCGGACAGTTCGTCAACCCCGCCAACCCCGAGGCCCACAAGGCCACCACCGGCCCGGAGATCTGGGAGGACACGGACGGTCAGGTGGACATTTTCGTGGCCGGCGTTGGCACCGGCGGCACCATCACTGGCGTGGGCGAGTACCTCAAGAGCAAGAATCCCAACGTGAAGGTGGTGGCGGTGGAGCCCGCTTCCTCCCCGGTGCTGAGCAAGGGCACCGCCGGTTCCCACAAGATCCAGGGCATCGGCGCGGGCTTCGTCCCCGATGTGCTGGACACCAAGGTGTACGACGAGATCATCCCTGTGGAGAACGAGGACGCCTTCGCCGGCGGCAAGCTGGTTGGACGCACTGAGGGCGTGCTGGTGGGTATTTCCTCCGGCGCGGCGGTGTGGGCCGCCATCCAGCTGGCCAAGCGGCCGGAGAACAAGGGCAAGACCATCGTGGCCCTGCTGCCCGATACCGGTGACCGCTACCTGTCCACCACCATGTTCAGCGATTGATCGTCCCCATTGCGGAGAATATGAAGAAAAATGCCCCGTTCGCATCAGCGAACGGGGCATTTTTGCGCAAAAAACAGGGAAAAATCAGGCGTCAGCCGCCCATATTGTGGACCAGCCGCTCATACCGCATGGTACACAGGGCGAAGTACAGCCGGAACATCAGGTCGCCGTCTCCCCAGTCAAGGCCGGTGAGGGCTTCAATGCGCTTGAGCCGGTAATCCAGCGTGTTGCGGTGGATGTGCAGCTCCTCACAGGTGGGAGTGGGCTTCTGGGAGTGGCGCAGGTAGGCTTCCAGCGTCTCCAGATAGGAGGTGCTGCGCTCCCGGTCGGACTGCTGGAGGGTGTCGATGACGGGGGTGGACGAGTCGATGGGGGAGGAGGCGTGGTTGTGAAGAATGGAGATCAGGGAGTAGATGGACAGATCGTCGGCGGCCACCAGATGGGTGCCGGGCTTGACGCAGAACCGCAGCTTCAGGGTGTCCAGCGTGCGGGTATAGTGGAAGTGAAAATCGCCCAGCCGGTAGAAGGGACGGCTGAATACGCCGAACAGGCCGTTGTCCCGGAGAATGGGCTCCACCTTTGTCCAGATCTGCTTTTTTTCCTCCTGCGTTCCGGTGTTGTGGGAGACGAGGAAGGTGAGGGCCTCACCGTCGATGACGGAGTCGTTGCCGAGAATGGCGGCCAGCTGGCTGCGGACGGTGGCGATGGAGCTGCGCTGGGGGTGGTAGCCGTTGAGGTCCAGCATCAGCAGGGCAAAGTAGCCTTCGCATTCCATCTGGACGGACTGCGCACGGAAACGGAGCAGGGGTTCGTCAAAGTTCTTGTTCCGGATGAGCTGGAGCAGAAGGTGCTCCGCGGAAAACCGCTGGTGAGGCTCGAGACCCGCGCGGTTGTTGAGACAGGTGCGGATGGCAAGGCACACCAGACTGAGCAGCTCCGCGTCCGGGGGCGGAAGCTCCGGGTGGCCCCGGCCGGACAGAATGAGGTGGACGGGCTGACTGCCCGTCATCTCGATGTCCACCAGCCAGTCGGAGCCGCTCTTGTCGGGCAGGGGGACCTGACAGACGGAAAAGCCGTGGGACAGGTCAAGGCTGTTGGCCTCGAACAAAT